>BTUT01000469.1:0-2967 GCA_045862935.1 Acidimicrobiia bacterium | reverse complement strand
CGCGTCGAACCAGCCGCAGCGGCGGCGGCGGCCGGTGTTGGTGCCGAACTCGTGCCCGCGCTCGACGAGCGCGTCGCCCACCTCGTCGCCCTCGTGCAGCTCGCTCGGGAACGGCCCGCTGCCCACCCGCGTCGGGTAGGCCTTCACGACGCCGATGACACGCTCGATCGCGCGCGGCCCGACGCCCGCGCCCGTGCACACACCGCCCGCGACCGGGTTCGACGAGGTGACGAACGGGTACGTGCCGTGGTCGAGATCGAGGTAGGTGGCCTGCGCACCCTCGAACAGCACGTGCTCGTCGCGATCGAGCGCCTCGTGGATGAGATGGACGGTGTCGGCGATCATCGGCTCGAGCCGGGGCACCATCGCGAGGTAGCGCGCCGCGATCTCGTCGGCGTCGAGCGGGAGCCGGTTGTAGACCTTCGCGAGCACGCCGTTCTTCTCGCGCAGCGCCAGGTCGAGCTTCTCCCGGAAGATCTTCGGGTCGAGGAGGTCCTGCACGCGCAACCCGACCCGCAGCGCCTTGTCGGCGTAGGCCGGCCCGATGCCGCGCTTGGTGGTGCCGAGCTTGTTCTTGCCGAGGTAGCGCTCGGTGACCCGGTCGAGCTCCTGGTGGTACGGCATGATCAGGTGCGCGTTGCCCGAGAGCCGGAGGTTCTCGGTGCGCACACCCTTGGACTCGAGCATGTCGAGCTCCGCGAGCAGCACGGCCGGGTCGACCACCACGCCGTTGCCGATCACCGGGGTCACGTGCGGGTAGAGCACGCCGCTCGGCACGAGCTGGAGCGCGAACACCGCGCCGTCCACCACGATCGTGTGCCCGGCGTTGTGCCCGCCCTGGTAGCGCACCACCAACGTGGACGCCTCGGCGAGGTAGTCGGTGAAGCGACCCTTGCCCTCGTCGCCCCACTGGGTGCCGACGATCACCGTGCCGGGCACCGGGGGCTCCTCGCTCGGGGGGCGGACCGCGACGACGCGGGCGCGACGGCACTCACGTGGAGGCAAGGCTAGTCGGGACGGGTCGGGCGGCTCGCCCCGGGCTTGTGTGAGACCGGCTCCCCGGCCAACATGACGCGCACGTCAGGCGACTGCCGTCCCGCACCCGCGGGCGGAACGGCCCACGAGGGGGACCCCATGACGGTGAACGGGTGGCGCGTCGCCGACAGCGACATGCACGTGATGGAGCCACCCGATCTCTGGGCGCGCTACATCGACCCCGCGTGGCGTCACGTCGCGCCGATCGGATTGAACGAGATGATCCGCGACATGCGCGTGCGGGTGAAGAACCACACGATGCTGCGCACCGGTCGCGCTCGTCCTCACACCGGCGGCGTGACCGCGTGGTCGAAGGAGCAGGACGACGTCTACGCGAAGGCCGAGGCGCGCGGCTGGGACGCGCGCGCGCAGCTCGACGCGATGGACGACGAGGGCGTCGACGCCGCGGTGCTGTTCCCGAGCCGCGGCCTGTTCGTGCTCGGCCTCGACACCGTGGGCCAGATGGGCGCCGACGGGCTCGAGGGCGACTACGCGGCGGCCATCGCCCGTGCGTACAACGACTGGATGGCCGACTTCGTCGCCGAGGACCCGGCCCGGCTGTTCGGGGCGGGCCTGCTCGCGCCGCACGAGCCGTCCCTCGCGGTCGACGAGGTGAAGCGCTGCGCCGAGGAGCTGGGCTTCGTGACGGTGATGCTGCACCCGGGCTGCGTCGACCGGCGGCCGTGGCACGACCCCGCCTACGACCCGGTCTGGGCCGAGTGCGAGCGCCAGGGGATCCCCATCAGCTTCCACGGCGGCGGGCAGAGCTACCTGCGGCCCGACTACTCGCTCGAGGTCTTCGACAAGCTGATGATGTGGCACGTCTTCAACCAGCCGCTCGGGATCATGGCCGTGCTGACCAGCTTCACGAGCGGCGGCGTGCTCCAGCGGTTCCCCGGGCTGCGGGTCGCGCTGCTCGAGGGCAACTGCGGCTGGGCGCCGTGGTTCCTCCAGCGCCTCGACGAGCACTGGGAGTGGGTCGGGGCGATGGACGCGCCCGATCTCGAGCGCGCCCCGTCGGAGTACTTCCGCGAGCGCTGCTTCCTCAGCGTGGAGGCCGACGAGGAGACGGTGCGGTACTACGTCGACTCGTTCGGCGACGACAACCTCGTGTTCTCCACCGACTTCCCCCACGGCGACTCGAAGTACCCGCACGCGGTGAAGGCGTTCCTCGAGCTGCCGCTCTCCGAGGAGTCGAAGCGCAAGGTCCTCTGGGACAACTGGGCGAAGCTCTACGCCATCGACGCATAGGAGCGCACTGATGACCTACTACGACGAAGACCTCGCCGCGCAGGGCCGCGACGTCCAGACCCAGCTCTGGGGCGATCTGATGCGCTCGGGGGCCGGGGGAGGTGCGCCCGGCGCCGCGCTCGCGCCCGACTTCTTCCGGCTCGTGCAGCAGTTCTGCTTCGGCATGTTCTGGGCGCGCGAGGGCTTGTCGGTGAAGCACCGCAGCCTCGTCACGGTGTCGCAGCTCGCGGCGATGGGCAAGCTCGAGGAGCTCAAGGGCCACCTGCGGGGCGCACTCGCCGTGGGCTGGACGCGCGAGGAGCTGATCGAGGTGCTCATGCACACCGCGGTGTACGCGGGGGTGCCGGCCGCGGTGGGCGCGCTGAACGCCGCCTCCGAGGTGCTCGGCGACCCCGACTGATCCGACTCGCGTGCGCCGGGGGGCGGCTCAACCGATGCGGCGGACCGGCAGCTCGGACACCGGCCGGCGCTCCGGACGGTCATCGGCCAGGGCGGCCGCGCGTCGCGAGTAGATCACGGCGAGCGGACCGGCCGTCACGCCGTGCAGCACGACGCTGCCGAGCACGGTGGCGGCCACCGCGCCGAGCACGACGGCGCCGTCGCCCCCCGGCAGCGAGTCGTAGGCGAGCAGGCCGAAGGCGATCGACGACGCACACGGCTCCGGGCCGGAGCGCAGCGGAG
>BTUT01000468.1:0-2969 GCA_045862935.1 Acidimicrobiia bacterium | reverse complement strand
GGACCGTGCGCGGTTCGGCCGGGCGGTGTCGCGCGTCCAGCACGGAGACGAGCTCGACGCGATCGTGGCGGAGTGGATCGGGGCCCGAGACCGCGACGACGTCGTGGAGCGGCTCCTCGGGGCCCGCATCCCGGTGGCGCCGGTGAACACGGTCGCCGACCTGGTCGCGGATCCCCACGTCGCCGCACGCCAGGACCTCGTGACCGTGGACGACCCGACGCTCGGGCCGGTGCGCATGGTCGCACCGCTTCCGCGGCTCTCCGGGACCCCGGCCACCGTCCGCTGGACCGGTCCGGCCCTCGGCGCGCACACCGACGAGGTGCTCCAGGAGTGGCTCGATCTCACGGGTGACGACCTCGATGCCCTGCGCGCCAAGGGGGTGATCTGACGTGACCGCTCTCACGGTCCCGCAGCTGCTCGAGCGGTTCCCCGGCCTCGGGGATCGGCCACTCCTCGTGACCCCGACCGAACGCCTGACGTACGCGGAGGCCGAGGCCCGATCGAGCGAGCTCGCGCGGCGGCTCCTCGGCGCGGGGGTCGGGAAGGGCACTCGCATCGCGATCGTGCTCGCGAACAGCGAGGACTGGGTCGTGACGTTCGGCGCGCTCGCGCGCATCGGCGCACACGCCATCCTCCTCAACCCGTTCTCCAAGGCTCCCGAGCTCGACCACGCCCTCCGGCACTCCGACGCCCACGCAGTCGTCACCGGCACCGCCACGGGAGGTGCCTCGGCGGTGGAGCTCCTCGAGCGCGCCGTCCCCGCGCTCGCCGACCACCAGGCGGCCGGCGCCCTCGACCACCCGCTCTGCACCCCGACCCATCCCTTCCTGCGCCACGTGTGGTGGCTCGGGTCGGGCCGCCCGCGGTGGGCGGCCGATCCCCATGGGCGGGAGCCGGTCGACGAGGACCTGCTGGGGGCCGTGCAGGCGCAGGTCTTCCCCTCCGATCCGATGATCACGTCGTACACCTCGGGCACCACCGCGGAGCCCAAGGCGGTCGTGCACTCGCAGGGCGCGGTGCTGCGTCAGGCGCACAAGACCGCCGAGCGCCGGCGCTTCACCCCCGACGACGTGATCTACACCCCGATGCCCCTGTTCTGGATCGGCGGGCTGTGCTTCGCGCTCCTCTCGGCGACGACCGTGGGAGCGCCGCTGCTGACCGACGCCCGCTTCGACGCGGGACGCGCGCTGGACCTGATCGAGCGCGAGGGAGCGACCGCGGTCTACTGCTGGCCACAGGCCGCCGAAGCCATGACGACGCACCCCTCGTTCCCGGAGCGCGACCTGCACCGGATCCGTCACGCGCCCTCGGCCCTGCGCGGCCCCGAGCTCGCAGGGATCGCGCTCGACCAACGGGAGCAGAGCCTGGGCATGACCGAGACCTGCGGGCCGCACACCTACCCGCTCGATGCCGACGTGATCCTGCCCGAGAGCCTGCGCGGCTCGTTCGGTCCTCCGATGGAGCGCATGGAGCACCGCATCGTCGACCCCGAGCGCGGGATGATCATGCCGGACGGAGAGATCGGCGAGCTGCTCGTGCGGGGGGAGTGCCTCATGCTCGGGTTCCACAAGCGCGAGCGCGAAGACACGTTCGACGTGGACGGCTGGTACCGCACGGGCGACCTCTGCTCGTGGCGTGAAGGACGGCTGTTCTTCCACGGCCGGGGTGGCGACATGATCAAGACCGCCGGGTTCAACGTCGCGCCGGCGGAGGTGGAGCGCGCGATCGCGACCGTCGACGACGTGCTGCACGTCGCGGTGATCGGCCTCCCCGACCCCACCCGAGAGCAGGTGATCGGTGCGCTCGTGGCGCGGCGCCCGGGCGCGTCCGTGACGGCGGACGGGCTGCGGGAGGTCGTGGCCGAGCGGCTCAGCTCCTACAAGGTGCCCGTGGTGTGGTGCGTGGTCGAGGGTGACGAGTACCCCATGGGGGTCACCGGCAAGGTGGATCGCGCGCGAGCGCGGGCGCTCCTGGAAGCGGTGCGCGGCTGACGGGTGCCGGCGCGGGCCGACGAGGCGGTCATGCGGCCGTGGCCCGCGCCATCTCCCTGCGCTGCGGGTAGTGATCGGACACCGCGAAGTGCAGCGTGGGCCGCTCGTCCCAGATCGCGACATCGCCGACGGTCCACTCGTAGCGCACCTGCACGTTGGGGTGCTCGCACGACCGGAACAGCACCTCGAGCAGCGCGTCGCTCTCGTGCGGGTGCAGACCCACGATCCGGCGTGTGAACCCGCGGTTCACGTACAGGTGCTTGCGCCCGGTGATCGGATGCGTGCGGACGACGGGGTGCTCGGCTCCCGGGCACAGCTCGGCCGCCTTCTGGGTGACCTCGGCACCGGCCTTGCTGATGAACGCCCGACCGGCGCCCATGTCGTGGAAGGCCGCGAGACCTTCGAGCATGGCTTGGAGGGTGGGCGAGAGCGAGTCGTACGCGGCGTAGGTGCTCGCCCAGAGCGTGTCGCCCCCGTAGTCGGGCATGTCGATGGCGCGGAGCATCCCGTAGGTCGGTGGGCACGGATCCCAGCTCACGTCGGTGTGCCACTGGTCCTGGAACGGTGGGTGGTCCGCGTCGTCGACGATGTGCTCGACGCCCCCCTCCGTCACCCCCATCGCCCGGGCGAGGGGGTGGACGTAGGAGCCGCCGAGGCGTCGGATCACCGCGAGCTGCTCGGCGTCGTCGAGCGCCTGCCCGGGGAAGAACACCACGAGGTGCTCGGTGATCGCGTCGCGCACCGCGCCGAGCGCGTCGTCGTCGAGGTCACGGAGGTCGATCCCGGTGATGCGGGCGCCGATCGCCGCGTTGAGGGGCTGGACGTCCATGGGGCAAGCCTGCCAGCCTTCGCCGGCGAGTGCGACCACGCGTGCGAGCGGAGGGGGACGGTCCGCGACATGAGCGACCTGCCGGGATACGAGGGCTTCAGTGGACGGGTCGGCCGCACGTTCGCCGGGTCGGAAGGGTGGTGGCCCGA
>BTUT01000467.1:0-2977 GCA_045862935.1 Acidimicrobiia bacterium | reverse complement strand
CCACCAGTTCGTCGCCTGGGTGCTGTCGTCCAACACCCGGATGCTCCAGGTCTTTCGGTCAGCCGGCTTCGAGGTCCACAAGACGAGTGGTGGTGGCACCGTCGAGATCACGTTCGACATCGAGCCCACCCCCGGGTCGATCAGCGCACAGCAGGCGCGCGAGCACGCGTCGGAGGCGCAGTCCATCGCACGGATCCTGCGCCCGCGCAGCATCGCGGTGGTCGGGGCGAACCGCCACAGTGGGTCGATCGGCCACGCCGTCTTCCGCAACCTGATCAACGGCGACTTCGTCGGGCCGGTGTATCCCGTGAACCCCAAGGCCGGCTCGGTCGCGGGCGTGAAGGCGTTCGCCCGGGTCACCGACATCCCCGACCCGGTGGATCTCGCGATCATCATCACGCCGGCCGACACCGTGCTCGGCGTCGTGGAGCAGTGCGCTCTGAAGGGGATCGCGGGCTTGGTCGTGATCTCCGCGGGGTTCGCCGAGACGGGTGACGGCCGGACGCGCGAACGCGAGCTCGTGGCCTTGGCGCGCCGCAACGGCATGCGGGTGATCGGACCCAACTGCATGGGCATCCTCAACGCCGCTCCCGACGTGCGCATGAACGCGACCTTCACGCCCTACCGGCCGCGTCCCGGACGCATCGCGTTCGCGTCGCAGTCGGGAGGGCTCGGCATCGCGCTGCTCGGACGAGGCGCCGAGCACGGGCTCGGGATCTCGGCGTTCGTGTCGATGGGCAACAAGGCCGACGTCAGCAGCAACGACCTCATCCAGTACTGGGAGGAGGATCCCCAGACCGACGTGATCCTGCTCTACCTCGAGTCGTTCGGGAACCCGCGGAAGTTCGCGCGCCTCGCGCGACGGATCGCGCGCACCAAGCCGATCATCGCGGTGAAGAGCGGGCGCACGCCGGCGGGCGCGCGCGGCACCGCGTCGCACACCGCGGCACTGGCTGCGCCCGACGTCGCGGTCGACGCGCTCTTCCGGCAAGCCGGCGTCGTACGCGTCGACACCCTCGAGGAGCTGTTCGACACCGCCATGCTCCTGGCGCACCAACCGCTTCCCGCTGGGCGGCGGGTCGCGATCGTCAGCAACGGCGGCGGGCCCGGGATCCTCGCCGCCGACGCGTGCGCGGCGCGCGGCCTCGACGTTCCGGAGCTGTCACCGGCGACCCAGGACGCGCTGGGGGCGTGCACGCTGCCCGACGCGGGACTGCGCAATCCGGTCGACCTCATCGCGTCCGCGGACGCGGCCACGTTCGAGCACGCGATCCGCGTCCTGCTCGCCGACGACCAGATCGACGCGGTGGTCGTGATCTTCGTTCCGCCCGTCGTCACCCGCACCGAGGAGATCGTTGCGGCGATCCTCGCCGCGACCGATCCCCCGACGACGAGCCCCGGCGCCCATGCGCGCAAGCCGGTGGTCGCGTGCTTCCTCGATCCCGAGGGCGGGGTGGAGGTCGTCGACGCCGCCACCGGGCGCCGCATCCCCACGTTCGCGTATCCCGAGACCGCCGCCGTGGCCCTCGACCGGGCGGCACGCCTCGGTGAGTGGCGTCGCCGATCCGAAGGAGTGGTGCCCGCGCTGTCGGGGATCGACCACGGGCGAGCGCGCGCGCTCGTCGCACGCGTCCTCGACGGCCTCTCCGCCGGTGAGGCCGGGATGACGGCCGGGACAGCCGGGACAGCCGGGACAGCCGGGACAGCCGCGAGGGGCGGGACCGGCGGCGGCTGGCTCCCCGCCTCCACGGCTCGTGACCTGCTCGAGTGCTTCGGCGTCGGCACCGTACCCACGGAGTGGGTGCCCGACGCGGCGGGGGCGGTCGTCGCGGCGGATCGGCTGGGCTATCCCGTGGTGCTGAAGGTCGGATCCGCCGACGTCGTGCACAAGGCCGACGTCGGGGGCGTGCGACTGGGGCTCGAGTCGTCCGACGACGTGCGGACGGCGTTCGACGACATGCACGCGGCCCTCGGCGACGCGATGGGCGGCGCGATCGTGCAGCCGATGGTGCCCGCGGGCGTGGAGACGATCGTCGGCGTGACGCGCGACCCCGTGTTCGGCTCCCTGGTGCTCTTCGGGATGGGTGGCTTCGAGGCCGAGCTGACGCGCGACACCGCGCTGCGCATCGTGCCGGTCACCGACGTCGACGCACACGACCTCGTGCGCTCACTGCGGTCGTCGCCCCTGCTCTTCGGGTACCGCAACACACCCACGGTGGACGTCGCCGCACTCGAGGAGCTCATCCTGCGCATCGGTCTCCTCGCCGAGCACGTCCCCGAGGTCTCGGAGCTCGACTGCAACCCGGTGATCGTGTCGCCGAGCGGCGCGGTCGTGGTCGACATGAAGGTCCACCTGACCCCACTCGCCCCCGGCCCCCCGGAGACCCTCCGCCGCCTCCGCTGACCCGCCCCATGATGGGAACCGTGACCGCGAGTCAGCGGAGCTCGATGACCAGGGCGGCGATCGGCGCGGCGATGATCAGGTAGAGGGCGAACGGCACGAACGAGTGCGTCCGCAGGTAGCGCAGCAGCCACTCGATCGACAGCCATCCCGCGATCATCGCGGCGAGGAAGCCGGCCACCACCGGGCCGGTGATCTCGAACGAGCCGTCGGCCACGTCGGGGATCTTCGTGGCGACAGCCCCGGCGATGGCCGGGATCGCCAGCAGGAACGAGAACCGCGTCGCCTCCTCTCGCGGCACGCCCAGCACCAGGCCCGCCGCGATCGTCGCACCCGAGCGCGAGATCCCGGGCAGGATCGCCACCGCCTGGGCCACACCCACGAGTCCGGCGCGCCGCTCGTCGACGGGCTCGCGGCCTTCGCCGGTGCGGCGGACCACCCACTCGGCCGCGAGCAGGATCCCGGCGGTGGCGAGGAGCTCGAAGCAGGTCGCGATCGGGTCGTCGAACCGCTTCTCGAAGAAGTCGCCGAGCGCGAGGCCGGCGATGGCGGCCGGGATGCTCGCGACGAAGAGCA
>BTUT01000466.1:0-2979 GCA_045862935.1 Acidimicrobiia bacterium | reverse complement strand
CGTCGACGCTCGCGGCCCGGGTGTCGGCATCCGCGTGGGCCGACCCGTACCTGGTGGTGTCGGCCGGGCTCGCGGCCGCGGGCGGCCCGCTCCACGCCGGGGCGAGCGAAGCCGTCCGCGACCTTCTCCACGACATCGTCGACGGCACCCCCGCGGCGAGCGCGGTGGGCCAGCGCCTCCGCGACCTCGGTGGCGTCCCCGGGTTCGGCCACAAGGTGTACGAGGGCCCCGATCCGCGCGCGGGTGTGCTCCTCGAGGCCGTCCGTCGAGCGCGCCCCCCACGTGACGTGCTGCGCGCCGCGGCCGAGGTGCAGGCGATCGTCGGAGCCGACGGGGCGCCGCACCCCAACATCGACTTCGCGTTGGGAGCGTTTGCCGAGGCCACGTCGATGGTCCCGGGCGCGGGTGAGGCGATCTTCGTGCTCGCCCGGTGCGCCGGGTGGATCGCCCACGGGCTGGAGGAGTACGAGCACCGCCTCCGATACCGTATCCGGGCGGCCTACACCGGCCCCGAGCCCGACTGGGCCTGACCCCGAGGGCGACCGTGCCCGAGCCGGGCCGGGCCGGGCGGGCCTGATCCGAAGGCGACCGACGTGCAGATCGAGCTCACCTCCGCGCAGCGAGCGCTCCAACGGGAGCTGCGCGAGTACTTCGCGGCGCTGATGACCCCGCAGCGCCGAGCGTCGTTGTCGGGGGGCGAGGCGGGCGGTGAGGCGTACCGCGCGGTCGTGCGCCAGATGGGGATCGACCACAAGCTGGGCCTCGGCTGGCCGAAGGAGTACGGCGGCCAGGGCCACACCGCGCTCGAGCAGTACCTGTTCTACGACGAGGCCAACCGAGCGGGCGCGCCGCTCCCGCTCGTCACGCTCAACACCGTCGGCCCGACGCTGATGCACTTCGGGTCCGAGGCGCAGAAGCGCCAGTTCCTCCCGTCGATCCTCGCGGGCGAGGTGCACTTCGCGATCGGCTACAGCGAGCCGGGCGCGGGAACCGACCTGGCGTCGGTCACGACGCGCGCGGTGCGCGACGGCGACGAGTACGTGATCAACGGTCAGAAGGTCTTCACCACCGGCGGCCACGACGCCGACTGGGTGTGGCTCGCGTGCCGCACCGATCCCGACGCGCCCAAGCACAAGGGCATCTCGATCATCCTCGTGCCGACGTCGTCACCCGGGTTCTCCCACTCCCCGATCTGGCTGATGGGCGGAGGGCACACGAACGCGACGTACTACAGCGACGTGCGTGTGCCCGTCGACAACGTGGTGCTCGGTGAGAACCAGGGGTGGAAGCTCATCACCAGCCAGCTGAATCACGAGCGGGTCGCACTCGCTCCGGCCGGGAAGCTCGAACGTCCTCTCCAACAGGTGCTGACGTGGGCGCGGAGCACCACCGCGGCCGACGGGTCCCGACCGATCGACCACGAATGGGTGCGTCTCGCGCTCGCCCGCGTGTACGCCACGGTCGAGGCCCTCAAGCTCGCGAACTGGCGCGTGGCGTCCGACCTCGACGCGGGGAGCCTGCAACCCGCGGACGCGTCGGCGATGAAGGTGCTCGCCACCGAGGCCCAGTGGCGCTGCCTCGACCTGCTGATGGAGGTCGTGGGGGAGCGCGCCTACCTCCAGGAGGACCCGGGTGCCGCCGGCCTCCGGCTCACGCTCGAGCAGGCCTACCGCGGCGCTCCGGTGGGCACCTTCGGAGGCGGGGTCAACGAGGTGCAGCGTGAGATCATCGGCATGGCGGGCCTCGGGCTGCCGCGCGCGCCCCGTTGACCAGCGCGGATCAGGTGCCGGCGCGGTGGAAGCGCGGGGGGCGCTTCTCCAGGAACGCTTGCACCGCCTCGACGAAGTCGCCTGACTGCGACGCGAGGATCTGCGTGCGGTTCTCGAGGTCGATCGCCGTCTCCGGGCTCGACGCCGAGAGGTTCGCCCACGCCACCTCCTTCGTCATCACCACGCCGAACGGCGAGTACGCGAGGATCTCGTCGGCGACGTCGAGCGCCGCGTCGACCACCGCGCCGTCGGGCACCACGCGGCTCACGAAGCCGACGCGGTCGGCCTCGGCCGCATCGAACATGCGGGCCGTGAGGATCAGCTCGGTGGCGCGTGACGCGCCGATCAGGCGCGGCAGCGCGTAGCTGACGCCGACGTCGCACCCGGAGAGCCCGACCTTGATGAACTGCACGCCGAAGCGTGCCGAAGCGGCGGCGAGTCGGATGTCGCTGTAGCACGCGAGCGCGAAGCCGCCGCCGACGGCGACCCCGTTGATCGCGGCGACCACCGGCTGCTGGATCGATCGCAGCTTCAGCATCAGGTTCGCGATGTGCTCCTGCGACCGCATCCCGCCCGCGGGACCGGTGAGCCCGACCGATCGCGACGACCCGATCCCCTCGGTGAGGTCGAGGCCCGCACAGAAGCCGCGACCTTCGCCGGTGAGCACCACGACGCGCAGCGTGCTGTCGGCATCGATCGCGTCGAGCACGTGGTGGAGCTCGTCGACGAGCGCCCAGCTCAGCGCGTTGAGGCGATCGGGCCGATCGAGTGTGATCAGCGCGACCTGGTCGCGGGCTTCCTCCACGCGGAGGTGCCGGTACTGCGAGCCGTCGACCTGCACGGCCGCTCCTCTCGTGGGTCGGGTGGGGTTGGCCGGGGTTGGGCGCGGCTCCCCGGAGGGTGGAAACATATCGGCTCCCTGGGGAGGCTTCGATGGGTTCACTCGACGGCTATTCGGTGCTGGTGACGGGCGGTGGCACCGGCATCGGCTGGGCGTGCGCGGCCGCGCTGGTGTCCGACGGCGCGTCGGTGACCATCTGTGGCCGTACCGAGGCGACGCTGGCGGACGCCGCCGCGCGGCTGGCTCGGATCGAGGGCGCCGGCGCGACGGCCTGGATCACCGCCGACATCACGTCGGAGGCGGAGGTCGGAGCCGCGGTCGCCCGTGCGGTCGAGCACGGTGGTGGGCGCCTCGACGGTGTCGTCGGCA
>BTUT01000465.1:1178-2994 GCA_045862935.1 Acidimicrobiia bacterium | reverse complement strand
CCGGCGAGCTCCACCTGGCGGAAGCACGAGCTGGTCATCGTCGCGGTGGGCGCATCGGCGGGCGGCGGGTCGGAGAAGTAGACCGCGGCGGGCGGGCTCGAGGCGTACGAGACGACGAGCGGGCGCTTCCCTCCGCCGCCCCCACCGCTGAACTCGTCGTAGTACGCCTGCTCCCAGCCGTCGACGACCTGCACGTCGTTGGCGCGCAGCGCCGACCAGTAGCGCTCCCACCCGTCGCGGCCCTCGCCGAACTCGGCGATGGTGGCGAGCAGGAACGCGAGCCCGGGTGAGGAGGTGGACGGGTCCTCGACGACGAGGAGCCCGCGGTACGCGCGCTCGGTGAGGTCGTCGAGGGTTCGTGGTGGTGCCAGCTTGCGGTCGGCGAACCAGCGCTTGTCGTAGTTGATGCACACGTCGCCGTAGTCGATGGGGGTCGCGCGGCCCTTCGGGTCGAGCCGGAGCGCCGGGTCGACCCGGTCGAGGGCGGCCGGGCGGTACGGCTCGAAGATGTCCTCGTCGAGCGCGCGCGTGAGGAAGGTGTTGTCGACGCCGAAGAGGACGTCGCCGAGCGGGTCGTCCTTGGTGAGGATGGCCTGGTTCACCATGGAGCCGGCGTCGCCGATCTGGAGGATCTCCACGTCGATCCCGGTGCGCCGGGTGAAGGCGTCGAGCACGTCGTCGGACACCGCGAACGAGTCGTGGGTCACGAGGGTCACGGTCTCGTGCTTCGCGGCGGCGGGAGCCGGTGAGGTGCTGGCGACGAGCGAGACGGTGAGCGCGGCGACTGCGGCGACCACCGTGACGGCGCTCGGGTCGCGGGCGCGGCGCGGGCGGACGGCGCGGCGCGGGCGGCCGGTGGCGTCCGGGCGGACGGCGGGGCGTGGGCGGTGGGTGCGGCGGAGGCGGAGGAGGGTGGCGCGCACGTCAGGCACCCTCGGTGAGCGCGTCGGGCTGGACGGCGAGCAGCACGCCCTGGGAGACGGCGACGTGGGCCGAGTCGGCGACGAGCTCGTTGGAGACGCCGCGCGTCGAACCCGGCAACAGGTCCTCGCCGTGGAGTGCGAAGCGCAGCCCGTCGGTGCGCACCCCGCGCGCCGGGCCGCCGATCGGGATGAGCGAGCACAGGGAGCCGGGTGCACCACGCAGCGTCCGCTCAGCGCGGACGACGGTGATGCTGGCCGTGCCGATCAACGCGTCGAGCTCGACGCTGCCGAGGTCGGCGGTGCCGAGGACGAGCGCGTTGGCCAGGAGGTGGTCGTGACGGCCGCCTCCTCCGCCGACGACGGTGACGCGACGCGCGCCGTCGCGTCGCGCGACGTCGAGCGCGAGCTCGAGGTCGGTGGCGTCCTTGTCCCTCGGATGGACCTCGAAGCGTGTCCCTGCCGCACGCGCGGCCGCCAGCGCCTCCGGCGAGGCCGAGTCGAGGTCGCCGACCACGACGTCGACGGGCAGGCCGAGCGCGAGCGCGTGGTCGACGCCCGAGTCGGCGGCCACCACCAACGGGCGCCCGACCACGAGGGCCAGCACCGCTCCCGAGGGCGGCAGCGCGCCCCCCGCGACGACGATCGCGTCCGTCAAGGCTCTCCCTTCGCCGGCATTACCCGGAGCAGGTTCGAGGGGTCGGCGACGCTGCCCGGTCCCGCCCGTGGCCTCGGCCTACGGTTTCGGCCTGGTGGCCGGGTCCGGCGTGGTCGCCCTCTCAGCCCGGCTGTCCCGAGCTCCCCGTGAGGTGGTGTGTGGCCCATGTTACGGCCTCCCCACCCCCCTCTTGTTTGGTGGCCTTTACGGGGGCGGGGCCCCGGGAGGGGACACAAAC
>BTUT01000465.1:0-1168 GCA_045862935.1 Acidimicrobiia bacterium | reverse complement strand
CCGGTGCCCTGGCACCGGAAAGTGACCAAACAGGGGGTTGGGGTCAGTCGGGGAGGTGGTCGCGATACGCCATGGGGAGGAGCTCGACGAGCTGGCCGTCGGGGTCGCGGATCATGACGGCCGCGCCGACGTGGGTCTGCTCGAGGACGGTGCCGCCGTACTCGGCTGCCCTCGCGGCGACGGCGTCGATGTCGGCGACCGACACCGAGATGTGGGTGAGCCCGACGTCGTTCATGACCCGCGGGCGGTACGGGTTCGTCCCCGCGCCGGCGTAGTGCAGGAGCTCGAGCACGAACTCACCCTGGCGGAGGTACACCGCCTTCAAGTCCACCGGCCGGGGGAGGTCGAGCAGCTTCGCGGTCATCTCGTCGGGCGCGTCGAACTCGCGCCAGAGCTCGAAGCCGAGCACCTCCTCGTAGAACCGGCGGGACCGGTCCAGGTCGGTCACGCACTGGCCCACATGGTTGAACACCGCCACCCGGGGCTCCTCTCTCGCTCGACGGGCCGGGTCCGGCCGCGGGGATAGTCTGACCCCATCGCGCCGGCGCACGAAAGGCGGAGCCGATGACCCAGATGCTGGACCCCGAGCTGTTCCTGCCGGAGCCGAAGCCCGCGGCGGTGAAGTACACGCTGATCTCGGTCGACGACCACCTCGTCGAGCCGCCGGGCATGTTCGAGGGTCGCCTCCCCGCGAAGCTCCAGGACGCTGCGCCCAAGATCGTGGTGAACGACGCCGGCCACGAGGTGTGGGAGTTCGAGGGCCAGACCCACTACCAGGTCGGCATGAACGCGCTGGCCGGGCGCCGCCCGAACACGTACCAGGTCGAGCCCTTCCGCTTCGAGCACATGCGTCCGGGTTGCTACGACCCGCACGAGCGGGTCAAGGACATGGACCTGGGTGGGATCTGGGCGTCGCTGAACTTCCCGTCGATGATCACCGGCTTCTGCGGACGGGTGTACTCCGCCGCCAAGGACCGCGACCTCGGGCTCGCGGTCACCCGCGCGTACAACGACTGGATGTACGAGGAGTGGTGGCAGCAGCATCCCGACCGCTTCATCCCCCTCGGCCTCACCTACCTCGCCGACGCCGAGCTGGCGGCGGCGGAGATCCGGCGCACCGCCGCGCGGGGCTTCGTCGCGGTGAGCCTGCCCGCGCGCCCGCACACGA
>BTUT01000464.1:0-2997 GCA_045862935.1 Acidimicrobiia bacterium | reverse complement strand
GGTCGATCCAGGGGTCGAGCACGACGTCCGCGATGGTGCGCAGGGTCTCGAGCCCCTCGCCGCGGAACGGCGCGGTGACGAGCGCGCGGTGCTCGCGGGGCGCGTGGGGTGGATCGTGCGGGGTGTCGGGCACGGGTCGAGTCTCGCGCGAGCCTGACTAACGTGTCAGGTTCGCGAGGCGGCCGAGCACGCGAGGGGGAAGCGCGGCGTGGCGATCCACTACGAGAAGGACGACGATCACATCGTCCTCATCACCATCGACCGGCCCGAGGCGAAGAACTCGGCCGACATGGAGCACTTCAAGCAGCTGCGCGAGGCGTGGGAGCGCTTCGGTGCAGACGACGACGCGTGGGTTGCGATCATCACGGGGGTGGGCGACGCGTTCTTCAGCGGTGCCGATCTCAAGCGCTACATCCCCGAGATCACCAAGCTCCAGCGCGACATCGCCGACGGGGGCGTCACCGAGATCAACGGCTATCGCCTCGACGACGGCGTGAAGGCGGTGCTGCGCAACGTCGAGCTCTGGAAGCCGGTGATCGCCGCGGTGAACGGCTTCTGCACGGCCGGTGGCATGGAGATGCTCGGGGGCACCGACCTCCGGATCGCGTGCCCGGAGGCGAAGTTCGCGGTGATGGAGCCCAAGCGCGGTCTGTTCGCCGGGGGAGGCACGACGGTGCGCCTCCCGCGCCAGATCCCGTGGGCCCAGGCGATGGAGTTCCTGCTCTGCGCCGACCTCATCCCGGCCCAGCGCGCCTTCGAGATGGGTCTGCTGAACGCGGTGGTGCCGCGTGAGGAGCTGCTCGACACCGCGTACGCGTTCGCGCGCCGCATCACCGAGAACGCGCCCCTCGCGGTGCAGGCCACGAAGCGGAGCGCGCTCCAAGGGCTCTACTCCGAGGAGATGCAGGTCGGGAGGGTTCGCGACGCCACGAAGCGGCTGCGTGACGTGCTCGAGACCGTGCACGTCGACGACCCCGCGACCACGCGCTTCGCGATCACCGTGGCCGTCGAGGTGCTCGACGACCTCGCGAAGCAGCTCCGCACGGCGTTCGAGACCGAGAGCTCGATCTCGTCGGCCGTGTTCCGCACCGAGGACGCGAAGGAAGGGCCGCTCGCCTTCGCCGAGAAGCGCAAGCCCAACTGGCAGGCCCGCTGATGGCGGACGGGCTGATGGCGGACGGAGCGCAGCGACGGGAGCCGCCGAGCGCCCGCCTGTCGGCCGCGTCCCCCGCCCCCCAGCGCGCGCGCCCCGAGAGGTGACGCTGGAGCCGCGCTGGCCGTGCATCGTGGGGGTCGGCCAGCGCACCTGGCACCGGGACGAGGTGGGCGAGTCCGGCGCCCCGGAGCCCCTGGCCATGTGGGAGGAGGTCGCGCGGTCCGCGGCCGACGACGCCGCGATCGGGGCACGCCTCCTCGAGGACCTCGACGCCCTCGAGATCGTGTACTGCCAGACCTGGCAGTACGACGACCCTGTCGCGCGGCTCGCCGCCCGCCTGGGCTGTGACCCGCGCCGGCGCTACTACTCGGGGATCGGCGGGACCACGCCGCAGGTGCTGGTGCAGGACGCGGCGCAGCGCATCCTCTCGGGGGAGGCCGATCGTGTGCTCGTCGTCGGCGCCGAAGCCCTCGCGACGCAGGCCGCGGTGCGCAAGGCCGGCGAGACCTACCGGGCGAGCTTCAAGCCGTCGGAGAAGCGCCCGTACCCGTGGGAGGCACCGTTCCACCCGGTCGAGGTGGCCCACGACGTCCTCCACGCGTGGCTCACCTTCGCGATCTTCGACAACGCCCGACGCGCGCACCTCGGCATCGGGCTCCCCGAGTACCGGCGCCAGCTCGCGGAGATGATGGCGCCGATGACCGAGATCGCGGCGGGCAACCCGCGGTCGTGGTTCCCCGTGCGCCGCACCGTCGACGACCTGCTCACCCCGCGCCCCGACAACCGCATGGTGGGGTACCCGTACACGAAGTACATGGTCGCGGTGATGGACGTCGACATGGCGGGCGCACTGGTGATCACCAGTCACGCGGAGGCCGACCGCCTCGGTGTGCCCGACGACCGGCGCGTCTACCTCCGCGGATGGTGCTACGGCACCGACCCCACCTACGTCGCCGAGCACGCGTCGATGTGGCGCTCTCCGGCGATGGCGGCCGTGAGCGACGAGGTGCTGCGGGTCGCCGGCATCGGCATCGACGATGTCGCGCACCTCGACCTCTACTCGTGCTTCGGCTCGTCGCTGCACTTCGCTCGCGATGCGCTCGGTCTCGGGGCCGACGACCCGCGACCGCTCACCGTCACCGGAGGGCTGCCCTACCACGGCGGCCCGGCGAGCAACTACATGACCCACTCGATCACGACGATGGTCGACGTGCTGCGGGCCGATCCGGGCTCGTACGGCCTGGTCAGCGGGGTGGGGATGCACATGACCAAGCACGTCTTCGGGCTCTACTCCACGGACCCCGGCCCGGTTCGGCCACCGGAGCAGGCGTCGGTCCAGTCCGGGCTCGACGCGCAGCCCGTGCCCGCGATCCGCGCCGAGCACGCCGGCGAGGCGACGGTGGCGGCGTACTCGGTCGCGCACGGCCGCGACGGCGCGCCCGAGTGGGGCGTCGCGGTGTGCGATCTCGCCGACGGCGCGCGCACCTACGCGCGCCTCGACGATCCCGACCTCCTCGTGTCGGCCGAGGAGGAGGAGCTGGTCGGGCGCCGGTTGCGGCTCGTTCCGGAGCCCGTGGAGCTCGCCATCGGTGGCGAGGCGACCCGCAACGTCGCCCGCCTCGTCTGAGCGAACCGCTGCCCCAGCCCGGATCCCCGTCGGGATCCCGGGTGCCGCTGGAGCGTCGGGTGCGCGGATCAGGCTCCCGGGTGGGTCGCGGCCGGTCGGTCCAGGTGGGCCATGAGCTCGGTGAGCGCCCCTTCGTCGTGCGTCGAGGGGCGACCCCAGCCCGGCTCGTAGCCGAACACGTCGCGCGCGAGGCGGGATCCGAAGCGGTCGTCGA
>BTUT01000463.1:0-2997 GCA_045862935.1 Acidimicrobiia bacterium | reverse complement strand
CCACCGCGCGCCACTCGATCTCCAGCCACGCGGCGACGACCCGCTCGATCCGGGCCCCCCACACCTCACGGGCCACGTCGCTCGTCCACGCGACCCGGGCGAAGTCCGGGAGCACGAAGTCGAGCCGCTTCACGCCGGCCCCGAGTCTCCGTGCGGGATGTCACCGTGGGGCGCGTCGCCGTGGCCGCCCGCGAAGGTTGCCGACGGATCCGGTCCTTCGCCGTCGGTCGCGCTCAGCTCGCGCCGGATCGCGGCGATGGTGGCGGTGGAGCCCGCCGCCCATCGCTCGCGCATCACGCGCTCGATCGTGTGGCGCTCGGGCGACGCCGAGAGCGGCACCTCGCCCGCGTCGAGCATCTCCTCCTCGATCGCGCGGAAGAGCGCCTTCCACAGGTCGCACTGCTCGCTGCGATTGCGCCAGTCGCCGTCGATGGCCGTGCCCGGGCACTGGCCCTTGCACATGACGAGGAACCGGCAACCGGCGCAGCCACCGTGCTCCTGAGGGGTGTGGGCGAGGGCGAGTGACCGCTCGAATCCCGCGGTGGCGGCCTTCACGAAGTCGATGCCGTCCTTGTTGGTGCGCCCACAGTTGCTCGACTGCCCCATCCCCTCGACGCCCCGCACGGCACTCGTCGTGTAGGGATCACACGCGTTCCACACGCAGGTCGACTGGTCGTCGGTGCCCCGCAGCAGGTTGCGCACGTCTGCGAACACGTCGAAGCGCAGGTGCTCGAGCTGGTGTTCGAGCGCGGCGAAGCTGCGGAACGCCGCCTCGTTCTCCTCCGGTGAGAGCGCGTACGCGGCGGCCACCTCTCCCGACTCCACCTCGAGCACGTGGAGGCGCACGGACCGGACCCCCATCGCGTCGAGGTCGCGGACCCAGGCGTGCAGCGTGGGCAGGTGCGGTGCGCTCGCGTTCACTCGGTGGAGCGTGATGATGAGGCTCGGCGCGTGCCCTGCACGACAGAGCATCTCGATCGCGGCCTCGGTGCGAGCGGTGGCCTCGCGCGTCCGCTCGAGCGTGCCTGCCCAGCGCACATCGTTGAGCGGTCCGGGGCCGTCGATGCTGATGCCCACCTGCACCTGGTACCGACGGAACAGCTCGACGTGCGCCTCCGTGACGAGCGCGCCGTTGGTCTGGATCCCGTTCGAGCCGTACCGGTCGAGTCCCCACGCCCAGAGGTCCTCGAGGTCGGCGATCGGGACGAGCAACGGCTCGCCGCCGAAGAGCAGGAACGGACCGCCCTCGCGCTCGATCGCGGCCTTCATCACGTCGAGGTCGTACGCCCGACCCACATTGCCGGCGTCGCGCTGGGGGTTCTGGTAGCAGTACTGGCACTGGATGTTGCAGGTGACCCCGAGTGGACGCAGCTCCACCGTCATCGACGCGCGAACCTAGTGCTGCGCGTCCCCCCGCGTCACCCGTCGGACCACCACCCCGGTACACCGCTCGGACACGCCCCTCGGGCAGCGGTCCGCAAGCCCGCCCGGGCAGCGGTCCGGTGCGAGTCAGGTGCGAGTCAGGTGCCCGGCACGTCGGGGGTGGGCACGACGATGGTCGGCATGGTGGCGGGCGCGGTCCCGAGCGCGATCGCGATCTTCGAGAACCCCATGAACAGCGCGATCCCCGCGGTGAGCTCGACGAGCTGCGCGGGCGTGAAGTGGGCGGCCATCGTGGCGCGCAGCTCGTCGGTGAGCCCGTGCCCGCCCGCGAGGAACACGTCGGTGTACGCGATCACCGCCTTCGTGCGGTCGTCCAGGGCGCTCTCGGCGTAGGCGTCGTCGATCTGGTCGACCAGGTCCTCGGTGAGGCCTTCCTGCCTCGCAACTGCGAAGCGGATGTTGCGTCAGTAGCCGCAGTCGGTGCTCCGCGCGTTGCGCAGGCGCGCCACCTCCTTGGCGGTGTGGTCGAGCTCACCGTGGCTCCACAGCAGCCCGTAGAGGTGCAGGAACCGCGCCAGCGCCTCGGGCTGCAGCGCCAGCGGGCTCTGGCTGATCGCGTCGTCGGTGGGTGGCTCGTTCGTCGTCACTGCACCCCCAGGATCGTGCGGAACCGCGTGAACCCGTCGAACAGCGCCAGCGCCTCCACCAGCGCCACCAACCCGGCGTCGCCGAACTCGCCGACCACGGCGGCGCGCTGCTCGGGGGTCACGCCGTGAGGGTCGAGCACGAACTGCTCGGTGAGGGCGAGGCATCCGCGCTGCGCCGTGGAGAAGCCCGGGTCGGTCGGCCACGACGCCAGCCGGTCGACGAGACCCTCGTCGAGACCGGCGTCGACCGCGGCCGGCGTGCGCTCGGCGAGCGCGGCCGCGTTGCCGAGCAGCTGCGCGCACCGCAGCCGGCACAGCTCGAGGATCACCGGATCGAAGAGCGGTGTGGTCCAGAACACGCCCTCGAACTCGCGGTACGCGGCGTGGAGGTCGGGCCGCAGCGCGAACACCCCGTCGAAGTCGGGCGCGTGCTCCCCCACCGATCGCCTCACAGTCCCATGAAGCTGCCGCCGTCGCAGACGATCGTCTGCCCGGTGACGTAGCCGCCGGCGTCGCTGGCGAGGAACGCGACCACGCCACCGATGTCGCGCTCGGCGTCGCCGATGCGCCGGAGCGCGGTGCGCGACTCGACCCTTTCCTTGAGCTCGGGGCGCTCGTCGAACGCGTACGCGAGCGCGGGCGTCTCCGCCACCGGCGCGATGCAGTTCACCGTGACGCCGAGCGTCCCCCACTCGCGGGCCAGGCTCTTCGCGAGCGCGCGCTGCGCCGCCTTGACCGGTCCGTATGCGGGGATGCCCACGCTGGCCTCGACGCCCGCCGGTGAGGTGACGAGGACCAGGCGTCCACGCGCTCCGGCCGCCGCGAGATGCGGGGCCGCGATCTGCGCCGCGTAGAACGACCCCCACGCCGCGGTCCTCGAGTTCTCGTCCCAGAGGTCGAGGTCGAGGTCTTCGAGGCGGTGGGCCCGACCGCCCTTGAACGCGTTGTGCACCATGATCTCGAGCGC
>BTUT01000462.1:0-3005 GCA_045862935.1 Acidimicrobiia bacterium | reverse complement strand
GCGGGGCGCACCGGGAGGCGGTGGGGGCGGCCGTACACTCTGGCCGTGGGCATGCAGCGGTTCGAGCAGCGCCTCGAGCGCATGGTCGAGGGCACGTTCGGCAAGGCGTTCAAGAGCGGCCTCCAACCGGTCGAGATCGGCCGCAAGGTCACGCGCGAGCTCGACGCACACCGCCAGATGGGCGTGCACGGCGTGCCCGTGGTGCCCAACAACATCGGGGTCTACCTCTCCCACGACGACTTCGACCGCTTCGAGTCGTTCGCCGACGCCCTCGCCCGCGAGCTCGCCGAGCTGGTGCGCGAGCACGCCCGCGAGGAGGGCTACCAGTTCGTCGGCTCGGTCACCGTCCACCTCGTCCCCGACGAGGAGCTGCGGGTGGGCGAGTGCGACGTGGTGATGGAGATCGCGGCGGGCGTGCGGGTCGGCTCGCTGCTGCTCTCCGACGGGCGCCGGGTCGCGCTCGGGGAAGCCGTGCTCTCCATCGGCCGCTTCCCCGAGAACGACGTCGTGGTCACCGACCCCAAGGCCTCCCGCCGCCATGCCGAGATCCGGCCGGCGGGCAACGGCTTCCTCCTCGTGGACCTCCAGTCCACGAACGGCACCCGGGTCAACGGCACGGCCGTCGCCGAGCACGTGCTCGCTGACGGCGACCACATCGCCATCGGGGCGACGGAGTTCCTCTTCGAGGCCTCGTAGGGCCACGCCGTCGTGCCCGAATCGGCCCTGACGCTGCTCAAGTACGGCTTCCTCGCGCTCATCTACCTGTTCCTCTGGGGCGTGGTGCGCGTGGTGATGCGCGAGCTGCGCGCGCCGGCGCTCGCACCCACCGGTGGCGGTGGGGCAGCACCCGCGTCCGCCAAGCGCCGAGCTGCCACACCGAAGGCGTTCGCCACGCTGCGCGTGGTCCAGCCCGATCCGCGTCGCGGCGAGACCGTTCCGGTCAACGACGAGATCACCGTCGGTCGCGGCGGCGGCTGCGCGCTCAACCTCGCCGACGACCACTACGCATCGACGGTGCACGCCCGGGTGTTCCGGGGCGGGCGCGACCTCTTCGTCGACGATCTCGGTTCGCGCAACGGCACGTTCGTGAACGGGAAGCGCATCACGTCGACCACCAAGCTGCGGCGCGGCGACCGCGTGCAGTTCGGCCAGACCGTCTGCGACGTGCTGCGATGACGGGCGTGCGCCTCCTCGTGGCCGCCCGCACCGACGTCGGCCGCCACCGCCCGGGGAACGAGGACGCGTTCCTCGTGCACGACGACGCCTCCGTGATCGCGGTGGCCGACGGCATGGGTGGGCACCAGGCCGGCGAGGTGGCGAGCGCGACGGCCATCGCCGCGCTCACGGAGTGGATCGATCGCGGATCGGCCGTCGACGAGGCGATCACCGAGGCCAACCACGCGGTGTACGCGATGGCCGCGGAGGACTTCGCGCTGCGCGGCATGGGTACCACCATGACGGCCGGCGTGGTCGACGGCCCCACGCTGGTCATCGGCCACGTCGGCGACTCCCGCGCGTACCTGTGGCGCGACGGCCAGCTGCGCCAGCTCACGACGGACCACAGCGTGATCGCCGAGCTGATCGCGGCGGGCGAGCTCACCGAGGAGGAGGCCGAGATCGATCCCCGGAGGTCGATGATCACGCGCGCGCTCGGGATCGACCCGTGGGTGGCCGTCGACGTGCTCCACGTCGACCTCGCCGCCGACGACCGGCTGCTGCTCTGCTCCGATGGGCTCACGACCATGGTGCGCGACGACACGATCGCGGCCGTGCTCGCCGCCGAGCACGATCCCGAGCACGCCGCCGAGCAGCTCGTCGCCGCGGCGAACGACGCGGGAGGCGTCGACAACATCACCGTGATCGTCGCCGACGTGGTGGTCGATCCCGACGACAGCGACCCGCTCGATCCCGCGCGCGCACACGGCACGCTCGACCCGGAGGACCTCTCGGCCGACGAGCCCACCGACGAGATCGAGGCCGTCGTCGTCGAGGTGGCGGGCGTGGGATCCGCGGGCACCCAGGGCACGGTCCCCGTTCCCACAGCCCGGGCCGACGCCGAGACCGGGACCGCGCCACCGACCGACCACGCGCGCGACGCCGCGGCTGACCTCCGCACCGGAGCACCGGTCGTTCTCGACCCATCCCAGGCGAACCCATCCCAGGCGAACCCATCCCATGCGGACCCACCGCACACGGACCCCGCCCACACGGACCCCGCCCTCACGGACCCCGCCACCTCGACTCCCGCCCCCGCGGCCACCGGGGCAGCCGAGACCGCGCCCCGCCGGCGCTGGTGGCAGCGTCGCCGGTGAGCAGCGCGACCGCATCGCGGCGGCGGCTCCTCGAGCTCGTCCTCGGGCTCGTCGCGCTCGGCATCTCCACCTTCGGCTACGTGCTCGTGCAGCTCGCCGACTCGCCCGACCTCCCCCCCGACCTCTGGCTCATCCTCGGGGGCGTGATCGGGCTGTTCGTGATCGCCCACCTCGCGGTGCGCGCCTTCGCACCCGAGGCCGATCCCACCCTGCTCCCGCTCGCCGCGCTCCTCACCGGCTTCGGCTTCATGATGATCTCGCGCCTCGACCGCGACCTCGCCCGGGTGCAGGCGGTGTGGGCCGCGGTCGGGGTGGGCGCGTTCGTCGCGACCCTCGCCCTCGTGCGTCGGGTGCGCACGCTCGAGCGCTACCGGTACACGTTCCTGTTCATCGGGGTGGCCGCGCTCGTGCTCCCCGTGCTGCCCGGCATCGGCCAGGAGATCAACGGTGCCCGCCTCTGGGTGAAGATCGGCCCGCTCAACTTCCAGCCCGGCGAGGCCGCGAAGGTGCTCCTCGTGATCTTCTTCGCCGCCTACCTCGCCGACAAGCGCGAGCTGCTCTCCTCCGGGACGCGCCACCTCGGCCGCATCGCGCTCCCCGACCCGAAGTACCTCGGACCGCTCCTGCTCGCGTGGGGCGCGTCGCTGCTCATCATGGTCCGCCAGAAGGATCTCGGGTCATCGCTGCTCTTCT
>BTUT01000461.1:0-3006 GCA_045862935.1 Acidimicrobiia bacterium | reverse complement strand
GGGCCCGCATCCTCGACGAGCACGCGGGCATCGCCGACGCCATCCGGACCGACGCCCGCTGGGTGCGGGCCGTGGCCGACCGCTCGGGCGCCACGCAGCGACCGATCCGGGTGGTGACGCTCACCGACGCCGCGACGGCCGGCGGGCGGAGCCGGGCGATGGCCGCCGCGCAGCTCGCGCGCGCGGCGCACACCGCCACCGAGTCACGGGTCGACGCGTTCGCCATCGCCGTGGAAGCCGCGACCGACACGGCCGCGACGGCGGCCGCCGAGCTCGCGGCGCACCTCGTGGTCAGCGACGCTGCCGCGAGCTTGTCGGGCGCGGAGCTCGTCGCCACGAGCGACTGGGTCGGGCTCCGCAGCCACCCGAACGTCGCCGGCACCGTCGCGTACGGGGGTCCCGAGGTGCCCGAGTGGCTCGACCGTACGGTTCGCCGGCTGGTCACCGGACACGAAGGAGGAGCTGGTCGATGACCTCACCCATCGCACGGATCGTCGATGCGCACGTGCACTTCTGGGACCCGGCGCGCACCGACTGGTACCCCTACCTGTCGGGCGCCCAGGAGCTCGACATCGGTGACATCTCGGGGATGTGCCGGAAGTTCCTGCCCGACACCTATCTCGCCGAGTCGGCCGCGTGGCCGGTCGACAAGGTGGTGCACGTCTCGGCCACGGGCGCGTTCATCGCGGACGAGACCCGCGAGCGCGAGGCGATGGGCGAGGCCACCGGCCACCCCGCGGCGATCATCGGCGGGATCCGCTCCGAGCAGCCGGTCGCCGAGGCCATCGCGCTCCTCGACGACCAGATGACGTCGTCACGGTTCCGGGGCGTCCGCACGATGGGCTTCGACCCGGGCGGGGTGCCCCAGCCGGAGATCCTGCGCGCCCTCGTGGACCGCAACCTCGTGTTCGACCTCATGGTGCACCCCGACCTCCTCGCGACCGCGGCGTCGAACCTCGCCGACTGGGGCGACCTCACGGTCGTGGTCGAGCACACCGGCTGGCCCCACTCGGGCGAGCCCGAGGAGTACGCGCGCTGGAAGACCGGCATGACCGCGCTCGCCGCGCTCGACCACGTGCACTGCAAGCTGTCGGGCCTCGCGATGCCCCTGGCCACGATGGACGCCGAGGCGTTCCGCCCGTGGATCGAGTTCGCACTCGAGACGTTCGGGGTGACGCGCTGCTTCTTCGCGAGCAACTTCCCCGTCGACTCCACCCACGGGTCCTTCGACGACCTCTACGGCACCTTCGACACCCTGACCAGGGACCTCGACGCTGCCGATCGCAACCGGCTCTTCGCGACCAACGCCGAGGCCGTCTACCGCTGCTGAGCGGCCCCGAGCCCGAACCTGACGCTCGTGTCAGAATTCGTGCCACAATGTCGATCGGATCCGGACCGGCCGCCGGGCCGGAGTGGGAGGGGTTCACGATGTCGCCGAGCGAGGAGATCCCGAAGTTCGATCCCGAGGCGGTGCACGCCAAGTACGCGGCCGAGCGCGCCCGCCGCATGACCGCGAGCCGGGGCGTCCTCGTCGACCTGGAGCACGACGAGCGCTTCCGCGACTACCTCACCGACCCGTTCACCGCGTACGCCCCACGCGACCCGGTGTCCGACGAGGTCGACGTGGTGATCGTGGGCGGTGGCCTCTCCGGCATCATCATGGGCGTCGAGCTGCGCAAGGCGGGGATCGAGCGGCTCCGCTTCGTCGACAAGGCCGGCGGCTTCGGCGGCACGTGGTACTGGAACCGCTACCCGGGCCTGATGTGCGACGTCGAGTCCTACGTCTACATGCCGATGCTCGAGGAGATGGGCGTCATCCCCACGATGAAGTACGCGTCGGGCGAGGAGATCCGGGTGTACCTCGACCGGCTCGCCGAGCGGTTCCGCCTCGGTGACGGCGCGCTGTTCCACACCAACGTCGAGTCGTCCACGTGGGACGACGACGCCGCGCAGTGGGTGATCCGCACCGATCACGGCGACGTGGTCCGCGCGAAGTACGTGATCATGGCGGTGGGCATCCTGAACCTGCCGAAGATGCCCGCCATCGCCGACATGGACCAGTTCGAGGGCACGTCCTTCCACACCGCGCGGTGGGACTACGCCTACACGGGTGGGAGCGCGACCGACCCGAACATGACCAACCTCGCCGACAAGGTCGTGGCGCTCGTCGGCGTCGGCGGTTCGGGCATCCAGTGCGTGGCGCCGCTGGGCAGGTCCGCGAAGCACGTCTACGTCTTCCAGCGGACGCCGTCGGCGATCGGATGGCGAGGGAACCACCCCACCACCGACGAGTTCGTCGCGAGCCTGGAGCCGGGCTGGCAGAAGGAGCGGATGGAGAACTTCTCGCGCGTGATGATCGGCAAGCCCGTCGACGCCGACCTCGTGAACGACGCCTGGGGCGAGTACATGGCCCGGGTGACGAACTTCAAGGGCGAGCCGGGGATGTCACCCGCCGAGGTGGCCCGGGCGGCGGAGGAGTTCGACTACTCGGTGATGGAGACCCACCGCCGCCGCGTCGACGAGCACGTCCACGACCCGGAGGTCGCCGAGGCGCTCAAGCCCTACTACCGCTACATGTGCAAGCGGCCGCTCTTCCACGACGAGTACCTCGCAGCCTTCAACGAGGACAACGTCACGCTCGTGGACTGCCCCGCCGGCGTGGTCGCCGCGACCCCCCGCGGCGTCGTCGCGAACGACCACGAGTACGAGGTGGACTGCATCGTGTACGCCACCGGGTTCGAGGCCGAGGTCACGCCGTTCCCCCGGCGGGCCGCGCACCAGATCATCGGGCGCGACGGCGTGTCGATCGAGGACGCGTGGAAGGACGGCCCCTGGACCCTGTTCGGGACCATGTCCCGGGGCTTCCCGAACCTGTTCATCATCCCCGCGCCGGGCCAGCAAGCCGTGATCACCGTGAACATCACCCACACCTACAGCGTGGGCGCCGTGCACATCGCGCAGACGATCCGGGCGCTCGAGGACCAGGGGGTGAAGCGCTTCGACGTG
>BTUT01000460.1:0-3007 GCA_045862935.1 Acidimicrobiia bacterium | reverse complement strand
TAGACGAAGAGCTGCGACCCGTCGGGTGTGCGGTCGAGCCGGTCGATGCGGCCGCGGAAGGTGACCGGGGTGGCGCCGTCGAGGTCGATGGTGAGGGCGGGGAACGGGTCTCCCGCCGTGCCGAACCCGACTTCGAGCGCGTGCGGGATCGTGCCGTCGTGGACCCGGGCCCACTCGTCGGTGTCGAGGACGTGGTCGACCTTGCGCAGCAGGCGCGCCCGATCGAGCTGCCACCACACCGGGCGACCGGTCAGCCCGTCGGCCTGCGCCGCGTCGCAATGGGCCTCCGCGATCGCGCGCAGCTCGGCCCGCTCCTCGGGCGACCAGGGCTGGTCCGGCGACGTGCGGGGGTGCCGCTCGACGAACGTCTGGAGGATGTCGTGGATGATCGTGCCGCGATCGGTGCCGGCGATGCGGTCGCGCTCCTCGGGCCGCTCGAGCTCCTCGACCCGCAGCACCCGAGCGAGGAAGTACTTGAACGGGCACTGCGCCCAGAGCTCGAGCGACGTCGCCGACATGGGGCGCTCGCCGAGCGCGAGCCCGGCGCGTGCGCCGACCACGCCCTCCCAAGGACCGAGCGAGGGCCGGCGGCGTGCCCGCATCGCGGTGAGCCCGGCACGGAACGCGGGCTCGCGTGCGGCGATGGGGTGGGAGCTCAGCGAGCGCCGCGCGGCCTTCCAATCGAGCAGCGACCGCAGGCGATGCTCCTGGGGCGAGCCGGCCGTCGGCGCGTCGCCCAGCCCGGATTCGAACGACGCGATGATCGCCAGCCACGGGAGGCCGCTCGCGGCTGGGTGCCCCGGATCGAGCTCGGCCGCGAGCACGGGCTTCCCGGCGAGGATGGCGGCGGTCTCGAGCAGCCAGGGGGCGGGGCGCGCGGGTCGCTGCGCTCGGCGGTCGGCGCGCGCCGTGGTGAGCACGCACTCATGGCCTGCACCCACGGCGGCGAGGTAGTCGTCACGCTGGCGCGCCGCGACCGCGGCCCGCCGGGCGAGCCCGGGTGTCACCAGCCGGTCGCGGTCGGGGAGCAGGGGGTCGTCACGCACCGGGGGCGGGAACGCGCCCTCGACCATGCCCACCACGAACACGGTGTCGTACTCCGTGCCGCGCAGCGCACCCAGTGGTGCGACGAGCACCCCGTCGCCGAACGTGCCACCGTGCCCGACCGTGGAGTCGAGCTCGTCCTCCACCGCGCGGACGAAGCTCGTGACCGATGCCGGCGCCCCGAGCTCGTCGAGCTGCGCGAGGGCGCGGACGCACTCGATGACCCGCTCGTAGGCGTCGATCTCGGCCTCGGGCCATGCGGCGCGTCCATCCCGGCGGGGGGTGAGGTAGCGGCGGAGGAGGTCGAGCGCCCAGTCGACGAGTGCGATCCAGCTGGGTGTGGGAGGCGCGGTGAGCTCGCCCAGCTCCTCGACGAAGCGTCCGAGCCGTGCAGTGTGCTCCGCGGTCTGGTCGGCGGCGCGTTCGACGAGCTCGGGTGCGAAGAGCGTGCCCGCTTCGACCGCGCGACGCGCGAGCGCGTCCTCGTGCTCCTGACGGTGACGGGCGAGGCGCTCGCCCCACTGGTCGAGGCCGCCGACGACGTTGGCGCGCGCGGAGAGGCGGTCCCAGCGCGCGGCCGGCACCACGGTGCCACCGGGACGTTCCACGAGCGGAGCGATCGCGAGGAGGGCGGCGACGTCGTCGCGGCGGAACCCGCCGTCGCGGATCCGCAGGAGCGCGAGGAGTGTGCGCCCGGCGACGGACTCCCGCAGCGTCGCCGCGCGCGGCCCGTGCACGGGCACGCCCGCGGCCGCGAAATGCTCGTGGAGGAGCCGCGCGTACGGCGCGGGACCGGAGTACGTGACGGCCAAGCGGTGTAACGGAACACCCGACTCGAGGCGACCCATCACCTCGCGGACCACGGTGCGCACCTCGTCGTCCGCGTCGGCGCAGCTCAGCACGGCGTGTCCGTGCGCGGGCCGAGGGGTGCCCGGCCCGGGGCCGTCGACGGGGCCGAGCACGGCTTCGAGCGCGGCGGCCAGGTCGAGGACCGCACGATCGACGGTGGGGTCGCCGGTCGTGGCGAGCACCGCGGTCGCCGAGCCGCGACGGCCGAGGGCCGTGATCAGGTCCACGGCCGCCGGAGCGGGTTGCACGGGCGCGAACCAGACCACGGTGCCGAGGTCGTGCAGCGCGGCCTCACCCCGCGACACCATCACCGCGGCCGCGCGGAGCTGGTCGGTCTCGGTGTAGCTGTCGGCGAGCAGCGCGCGTGCCTCCCGGGCGACGGCGACGACCACGGCGGCGCGGGGACCGGTGGCCTCGAGACGCGCGAGCGCGTCGTCGTCGAGCGCCTCGAGCTCCGCCAGGGTCGCCGCGAACGCCCGCGTGGTGGCCGGGTGGGCGGCGAGGTCGCCGAGCAAGCCGCCCTGGCGGTGCAACGCGGCCCGGATGGCTCCTGCCCGCCGGGTCGCGGTGACGGGGACGCGGCCGGGGGTTGCGAGGAAGGGGGCACCGAGCAGCTCCGCCACCCGGTTCAACGAGAGGAACCGCACGTTCACGAGGCCCCCCGGCGCGCGCCCCGCTTCCCGCCGGAGGGAGAGGCCGGCGTACGTGGACGGCACCGCCACGGTCACCGGCCGGAGTCGCTCACCGCCTTGGATCGCGGCGATGCAGGCCCACAGCGCCGCCCGGGCCGGCGGGCCGTGGGGCCGGATCACCAGCCTGCTCCACCGAGGCGGCGGCGAGGGGGTGGATGAGGGGTGCGGCGCGGCGCCCGGGTGCGGGTGCGTCGAGTCCGGATCGTCGGCCGGACCGTCGGGCCGATCGTCGGCCGGATCGACCAGGCGATCCACCAGGCGATCCACCAGGCGATCCGGCGACGGGGTCGGTGGGCGCCGGGCGATCATGCGGCGAGGCTATCGACGGGGTGAGACAGCGAACGCGGGCTCGACGGAGATCCGCAGCGGGGGGTGAAGGCGTTTCGCGACCTCGACGTGCCATCCTGGAGGGCCCCATGCAG
>BTUT01000459.1:0-3018 GCA_045862935.1 Acidimicrobiia bacterium | reverse complement strand
TGATGCCCGTTGCGTCGACGCGCGCAACCGCCGTGTCACTCGATCCATAGCTCACGACGCTCGTCCCGGTGATCACGATGCCGAAGCGATCCTTGAGCGTCACGGTGGTCGGCTGTGTCTGCCCCGCCGCGATGGAGGAGCTGGCGGCGGTGAGCTCCACGGTAGAGACCGGCTCCTGCACCAGCAGCACCCTGGATCCCGACCTTCCCTCGGCGGAGGCGATGATGGTCGTGTTCCCTGCCTTGATGCCGGTGGCGATTCCGGTGGGCGCGATCGTCGTGATGGTCGTGTCCCCCGTCGACCAGGTAACTGGGCGCCCCCTGAGCGTGTCGCCCGCCGCATCCAGCAGCGTGGCCGTGGCCTGCACGCTGCCGCCGACGTAGATCGAATCGGCGGCCGACGTCACGACGATGCTGCTGACGGGAGCCAGGACGTGCACCGTGGTGGCATTGCTGACGCCGTCGAGCGTGGCGCTGGCGGTGATGGTGGCGCTGGCCCGTCCCCCCGGCGCCGAGACGCCGGTGATGGTCGTGCTGAGGCTCTGGACCCCCGACGTCGTGCCGAGCGCGATCACCGACGGGATGCTCGCCGACGAGAGCTGGATCGAGCGTCCGACGATCGGGTTGCCGCCGGCGTCGTTCGCCGAGACGAAGAGCGCCGCGTTGCCTCCCACGAACAGCGAGTCGGGCGACGCGGTCATGGCGATCCTGCTGACGGGGACGAGGATGCGGAGGGTGGCCGTCGGCGCCACCCCGCCGCCGTAGTCGGCCCGCACCGTCACCGTCCCCGGGCTGTTCGGGGTCACGCTGGCGGTTGCGCCTGACGAGGTCAGGGTGGCGGGCCCCGGAGCGGGTGATATCGACCACGCCGGGAGGCGGCCGCCTAACGCGGGCTCGGCGATCACGTTGCCGGCGGAGTCGCGCGGCGTGGCCGTGTAGGCGCGGACGTTGGCGGGTCCGGGGAGGACGGAGTCGGCCTGGGCCGCGCCAGGGGCGACCGTGGTGGTGATCGGCGAGATGGGGACCAGGTCGACCGTGACCGTGATGGTGTCGGCCGCGCCACCCGAGCCGGCGATCACGCGCGCGGTCCCCTGACGCTGGCCCGTCACCACACCGACGCTCGAATCCACCTGCGCGATGACAGGATCGAGGGAGGACCAGGTGAATGCGCGCGTGAGCGGGATTCCGCCTGCGTCGTACGCCTTGGCGGTCAGGGTCCGCGCGTAGGGGGCGCCGAGATGAACCGTCGCCGCCGCCCCTTCCTGGATCTCCACGTAGGCCACGGGCACGTTGGTCACCGTCAGGTACGCCGTATCGGCCACCATCCCCGTCGCCCCCGCGGTGGCGGCCACGATCCGCGCCGGGGTGACATTGACGCTGACGGTCGATACGACTCCGGTCGAGGCGTCCACGGTCGCGATGGCGGTGTCGAGCGAGCTCCATGCGATGCTCCGGCCGACGGCACTGAGCGGATTGCCCGCGGAATCGTAGAGGATGGCGGAGAAGTACGTCCTCGGCCCCGTTCCGATCGACGTCGAGATCGCGTCCGGGGTGAGGACCAGCCGGTCGACCGGGACGAGCGTCACGGTGATGACCGCGGTGTCGGCCGGTGTCGGCTGCCCCTGCGGCGTCACGATGATGCGCGCCGTGCCGGGGGCAATGCCGGTGACGAGGCCGGTACTCCCGACAGTGGCAATGGATGAGGCATCCGAGACGAAGGCGAGCGGGCGCCCTGGAAGGAGCGCCCCCGCTGCGTCGTACGCCGTCGCGACCAGGACGAGCGCCCCGCCGACGTTGAGCGAGGCGTTCGCCGGCGACACCGACACGCTGGCGATCGGTACGCTCGAGACTGTGACGACGGCGCTGCCGACGACGCCGTCTACCGTTGCAGTCACGGTCGCGGTTCCGAGGGCGATCCCGGTCACCAACCCGCTCGACGACACGCTCGCGATCGTCGGCGCCCCCGAGTTCCAGAGGATCGTCCGCCCCGTGAGCGGGTTCCCGCTGGCGTCGTACGCGACCGCCGACAGCTGCACCGTCCTTCCCTGCTGGACGTTGGTCGTCGCCGGCGTGACGCGCACCTGGGCCACGCCGATCCCGCTCACGGTGATCGTGACACTCGCCGAGACCCCCTCGGCGGCGGCGAAGACCAGCGCCGAGCCGGAGCCGACGGCGGTCACGAGCCCCCCCTGCGTGACCGTGGCCACCGATGGGGCGCCGGAGATCCAGGTGATGCTGCGCCCGGGCAGGGAGCTCCCCGACGCATCTCGCGCCGTTGCCGTCAGCTGCAGTGTCGATCCGACCAGGAGCGTCCCCGAGCCCGGGGTGATGGTCAGGCTGGCGACGGGGACCGGCGTGACGTCGATCGCGGCCGCGGCCGACTTGCCGTCGACGCTCGCCGTGATCGTCGCGCGTCCCGCGGTGATGCCGGTGACGAGCCCGGCGTTGTCGACGGTCGCGATGCTGGGCTGGTCGGTCGTCCACGTGATGGTGCGCCCGGTCAGCGGGGTCCCGGCGGAGTCGACGGCGCGTGCCACCAGCTGGACGGTTCGCCCCGCGGCGATCGTGGCGCTCGCGGGCGACAGGGTGATGGACTCGACGGGGACGAGCGAGGCGGTGATGCGAGCGGTCGCGCTCTTCCCCTCGCTGGTGGCGGTGATGGTCGCCGTGCCGACGGCAAGCGCGGTGACGAGCCCCGTGGACGAGACGGAGACGAGCGACTGGGCGCTCGAGCTCCAGGCGATACTGCGACCGGAGAGCGCCGCACCGCTGGCATCGCGGGGGGTCGCCGTGAGCTGCACGAAGTCGCCGACGATGAGCGATGCGGTCGGAGGGGTGAGGGAGAGCGAGGCCACCGGGACCGGCTGCACGGTGACGATCGCCGTCCCCACCACGCCGTCGATCGTCGCCGACACGGTAACGGTCCCCGGCGCGACCGCGCTCACCACGCCGGTCGATGTCACGGTGGCGATGGCGGCATCGCTCGTCGCCCACAGCACGGGGCGCCCGGCGACCGTCG
>BTUT01000458.1:0-3021 GCA_045862935.1 Acidimicrobiia bacterium | reverse complement strand
CTCGACCACTTCGGCAACGAGGTCATGGGGATCATGGCCGAGCCGATCTCCCGGGCGGACCTGCCGGCGGCGATCCCGAAGACCTGGGTTCGGCTCGTGCGCGATGCCGTGGTGTCGCTCGACGAGCAGGCCGCGAACGTCGCGCACCTGGAGGCGAGTCCCGGCGGGACGGTCGAGGTCGTCGACCTCGATGCCGGGCACGACGCGATGATCAGCCACCCGCGTGAGCTCGCGGCGGTCATCGACCGGATCGCGACCGCCGCGGGCTGACGGGAGCGTCCGAGGCCCATGCCGATCGGGATCACCGAGGACCACGGCGCGCTCCACGACGCGGTTCGTGGCTGGCTGGGGCGCCATTGCCCGCCGTCCGTGCCGCGTGCCGTGCTCGACGCCGAGCGCGAGGCCCGACCCCCGTTCTGGGACGAGCTCGCGGCCCAGGGTTGGCTGGGCCTCCACGTGCCGGAGTCCGAGGGGGGCTCGGGTTACGGCATCCCCGAGCTCGCGGTGGTGCTGGAAGAGCTCGGGGCGGCGGCGGCGCCCGGGCCGGTCCTGCCCACCACGCTGGCGATGGCCGTGATCGCCACGTCCACCGACGCCGCCGTCCGCAGCGCCCTGCTGCCCGCGCTCGCGAGCGGTGCACGCGTCGCGGCGCTCGCGTCGGGTGACGGGGTGCACCTCGACGCCACCCCGACCGACGGCGGCCTGCGGGTCGTGGGCTCGGCGCGCCCGGTGCTCGGCGGCCACCTGGCCGACGTGGTGGTGGCTCCGGTCACGCTGGGCGCGGGTCCTGGCCGCGTCTGGGTCGCGCTCGAGATGGGCCAGGGCGTCGAGGCGGAGGAGCTCCCCGGCCTCGACCCCACCCGCCGGGTCGCCGCGCTCACCGTCGACGCGGTGGTTCCCGACGCGGCGCGCCTCACCGGAGTCGACGAAGACACCGTGGTGGACCTCACCGCGGTGCTCGTGGCCGCGGACCTCTTGGGGGTTGCCCAGTGGTGCGTCGACGAGGCGGTGACGTACGCGAAGGACCGGGTGCAGTTCGGCCGCCCGATCGGTCAGTTCCAGGCGGTGAAGCACAAGTGCGCCGACATGTTGGGCCGCGTCGAGCTCGCGCGTGCGGCCACGTGGGACGCCGCGCGTGCCGCGACCGACCCGACCTCGCGCACGCTCACCGCGGCATCGGCACTCGCGCTCGCCCTCGACGCCGCGTTCGAGAACGCGAAGGACTGCGTCCAGGTACACGGCGGCATCGGCTTCACCTGGGAGCACGGCGCGCACGTGTACCTGCGGCGGGCGATGGCTGGGCGCGCGCTCGTCGGCGAGCCGTTCGAGTGGCGGTCACGCGCGGCCCGGCGAGCGCTCGCCGGCGACCGGCGTGCGCTCTCGGTGGAGCTGGGTCCCGAAGCCGAGGGGATCCGGGCCGAGCTGCGCACCTTCCTCGACGAGGTGAAGGGGCTCGACCCGGGTGAGCAGCGTCACCGGGTGGCCGACGCCGGGTACCTCGCGCCGACCTGGCCGCCGCCCTGGGGTCGCGCCGCGCGGGCCGTGGAGCAGCTCGTGATCGAGGAGGAGTTCCGCGCCGCGAAGGTGCCGCGTCCGTCACTCGTGATCGGTGCGTGGGCGCTTCCCCCGGTGATCATGTACGGGACCGTCGAGCAACAGCAGCGCTGGATCCCATCCACCCTCTACGGCGACATCACGTGGTGCCAGCTGTTCAGCGAGCCCGGCGCGGGGTCCGACCTCGCGGCCTTGAGCACGCGGGCGACGCGCGTCGAGGGCGGCTGGATCGTCAACGGTCAGAAGGTGTGGACGTCGATGGCCCAGCACGCCGACTGGGGGATCCTCCTCGCCCGCACGGACCCCGACGCCGCGAAGCACGACGGGATCAGCTGCTTCATGCTCGACATGTCCAGCGAGGGGATCGACGTCCGACCGCTGCGCGAGCTCACCGGCGACGCCTTCTTCAACGAGGTGTTCTTCGACGACGTGTTCGTGCCCGACGACTGCCTGGTGGGCGCCGAGCACGACGGGTGGCGCGCCGCGCGCACGACGCTCGCGAACGAGCGGGTGTTCATGGGGGGCGGGCTCACGTTGGGGCGTGGGCTCGAACGGGTGCTGGAGCAGGTGGCGGAGCAGGGGCTCGCCGGTGACGCCCGCCTGCTCGACGAGGTGGGAGCGCTCGTCGCGTCGGCCTACGCCCTGTCGTGCCTGGGCTTCCGGCTCACACTGGCGGCCCTCGCGGGGGCCGATCCGAGCGGGTCGGAGGCGGCCGTGCGCAAGCTGCTCGGCGTGCTCCAGGAGCAGCGGGTGATGGAGGTCGGGCTGCACCTCAGCGGCCCGGAGGGTGCGGTGGCCGACGGCGTCGCGGGCTCGTGGAGCCGTGGCTTCCTGTTCAACCGCAACCTCACGATCGCGGGCGGCACGAGCGAGATCCAGCGCAACATCATCGGCGAGCGCGTCCTCGGCCTCCCCCGGGACCCCTGAAGCCGCGCTCCCTCGCTCCTTTCGGAGCCGAGTTCGGTCGCTCCACAACCAGAACGGGCGCCGAAACGGGCATGTCCCTCGGTCCTTTCGGAGTCGAGCTCGGTCGCTCCACAACCAGATCGGGCGCCGAAACGGGCATGTCCCTCGGTCCTTTCGGAGTCGAGTTCGGTCGCTCCACAACCAGATCGGGCGCCGAAACGGGCATGTCAGGCGATCGGCGGGAGCTCGACGGTCTCGCCGGGGTGCACGAGGTCGACGTCGCCGGAGGTGAGGCGACCGCGGTTCGTGTTGCACAGGGCGCGCCAGTAGCGGCTGATCGCGTCGTCGTCGGTGGGGAGCCCGCGGGCGACGAGGTGATCCTGTGCGATCGACCACAGGCTCTCGCCCGGCACGACGACGTGAGCGCGTTCGGGCGCGTCGCCCACCGGAGGGACCAGCACGAGCGTCGGCGGCGGGGCCGCCGGTGGAGGTGCGGTGGCCGGCAGGGCGCCCAGCGGCGGCACGGGGGAGGGCGGCACGGATGGGGGCGACGTGGGGGAC
>BTUT01000457.1:0-3034 GCA_045862935.1 Acidimicrobiia bacterium | reverse complement strand
GGATCTCGCCGACCGCGGCGTCGAGGATCACGGGCTCGGCCCGGACCCCAACGGCGTCGCACACGGCGTCGTAGATCTCGAGCACGGTGCGCGGAGCCTCGTCGCTGAAGTTGAAGGCTGCCCCCCGCAGATCCTCGTCGGTGCGGTCGAGTGCGTCGGCGAGGGCGAGGTAGGCGTCGACGACGTCGTCCACGAAGAGGTAGTCGCGCTTGAAGGTCCCGTCGCTGCGGATCTCGAGGCGGTCGCCCTGGAGCAGCGCCCGGATGGCGCCGGGGATGATGCGGCTCCAGTTCAGGTCGCCGCCGCCGTAGATGTTGCCGCAGCGGGCCACGGCCGCACGCAGGCCGTAGGTGGCGGCGTAGGTCTGGGTGACCAGGTCGGCGCAGGCCTTCGACACCTCGTAGGGGTGCGTGGGAGCGAGCCGTGTCTCCTCGGTGTAGGGCAGGTCGACGTGCTCGCCGTACGCCTTGTCGCTCGAGGCGACGACCACCCGCGCGTCGGGTGCGGCCCGGCGCGCGGCTTCGAGCACGTTCCAGGTGCCGCGCACGTTCGCCTCGAGGGTTGCGAGCGGCGCACGGTGTGCGGGCCCGACCAGGGTCTGGGCGCCGAGGTGGAAGATCGTGTCGGCCTCGTGGGCCAGGACGGCACGCTCGACGGTGGGGTAGTCCTCGAGCGCGCCGTTCGCCACGGCGCAGCGCTCGATCGTCCGGCTGCGCACGAGCTCGGAGCGCGGGTCGGAGTCGAGCACGAGGACCGCGACGTCCGCACCGGCGTCCACCAGGCGCCGGGTCAGCCACGAGCCGACCATGCCGGTGGCGCCCGTGACGAGGACGCGCCGGGTGCTCCAGGGGCTCGGCGGGGTGCTCAATCCGGCCACACCTTCCACGGCGCGTCCCCGTCGGCCCAGAGCCGGTTCAGCATCTGGAACTCGCGGTACGTGTCCATCGGCTGCCAGAACCCGTCGTGGTGGTATGCGCCGAGCTGGCGGTCCTTGGCAAGCGCCTCGAGCGGTTCGCGCTCGAGCGTGGAGTCCACGTCGAGGTAGTCGAACACCCCCGGCTCGAACACGAAGAACCCGGCGTTGACCCAGTCCTCGGTCCGGGGCTTCTCGCGGAAGCGCTCGACGTGCCCGTCGGCGGCGATCTCCACGACCCCGAAGCGTGACGGTGGCCGCACCGTGGTGACGGTGGCGAGCAGCCCGCGCCGTTTGTGCGCGGTGAGCAGCGCGGGGATGTCGACGTCGGCCACGCCGTCGCCGTAGGTGACGAGGAAGCGCTCGCCGGCGACGTGGGGCTGCGCGAGCTTCACCCGGCCGCCCGTCGGGGTGTCGAGCCCGGTGTCGAGCACGGTCACGCGCCAGTCGGATTCGAGGTGGTTCGTGTGGTACTCGATCTCGCGCGTCGCACCCAGGTGGACGGTGAAGTCATTGGTGCGCGCCTCGTAGTTGAGGAAGTAGTCGCGGATCACCTCGCCCCGGTAGCCGATGCACACGACGAACTCGGTGATGCCGTGCTGGGCGAAGCCCTTCATGATGTGCCAGAGGACGGGTCGTCCGCCGATGTCCACCATGGGCTTGGGTCGGAACTCGGTCTCCTCGCGGAGCCGGGTGCCGAGGCCACCGGCCAGGATGATCGCCTTCACCTGCTCCTCCTCGCTCGTCCGGGCCGGTCCTTCATGGTCTCTCGGATGGTCGTGACGGTCCGGATCTGGCGACCCTGTGCGGCGAGGCCCGTGTGCCATTATGCCCCCTGATGCCTGCGCGGAGCGTGTCCACGGAGGCTGCGCCGCGCGTCGAAGCCGCACCGGAGGGCGACGAACCCGCTGGTGATCCGCCCCCCACCGGATCGCGGCGCGCCCGGGCGTGGGCGGTGGCCGCGGGGCTCGCCGCGTTCGCGTACCTGCCCGTCTTCACGGATCAGTGGGGCCGTGTGGGCGCGGACACGCGCCAGACGATGTACCTCGACGTCTCGCAGTTCATGGCGCGCGCGCTGCGGATGTGGGACCCGTCGGCGCACCTGGGCACGGTCACCCATCAGAACATCGGCCTGGTCTTCCCGATGGGGACGTACTTCTGGGCCGGTGCGCAGCTCGGGATCCCGGTGTGGGTGTTGCAACGGCTCTGGCTGGGCACGATCCTCTTCGCTGCGGGCCTCGGCGTGTGGTACCTCCTGCGCACGCTGGGATGGCGTGGTCCCGGGGTGGTCGTGGCGGCGGTCGTGTACATGGGGACGCCCTACGTGCTCCAGTACTCCTCGCGCTTCTCCGTGCTGCTCCTGCCGTGGGCCGCCCTCCCGTGGATGGTCGGCGTCGCCCATCGTGCGTTGCGGTGCCCCGGGTGGCGCTGGCCGGCGGTGTTCGCGCTCACCGTCCTGATCGCCGGCAGCGTGAACGCGACCGCGCTCTTCCTGGTCGGGCTGGGCCCGCTGTGCTGGGTCGCGTTCGCGGTCGGCGGCTACCGGTTGGTGCCCGTGCGGACGGGGCTCGTGGCGGTGGCCCGGATGGCGGTGCTCAGCGTCGCGGTGTCGCTCTGGTGGATCGTGGCCCTGGCCATCGAGGCGACGTTCGGCCTCGACATCCTCGGCTTCACCGAGACCCCCCGCGAGGTGGCGGCCACGTCGAGCGCCGGCGAGATCCTGCGCGGCCTCGGCTACTGGCTCGGGTACGGGTCCGAGCGGTACTACCGCAACCTCGCCGGCCCGGTGGTCTACCAGGACCGGCTCTGGGTGATCGCGTTGGGGTCGGCCATCGCGGTCTCCGCGCTCGCCGCCGCGATCGTCGTGCGATTCCGCTTCCGTGCCGCCTTCGTGGCCCTCGTGGTGCTCGGGATGGTGGTCGGGGTGGGCGCGCACCCGGGTGACGGTGGGTCGTGGTTCGCGACCCGCTTCCTGTCGGTCGCGGAGAGCTCGACCCTCGGGCTCGCGCTCCGGTCGAGCTCGCGCGCCGCACCGCTCGTCGTGCTCGGCGTCGCGGTCGTGCTCGGCGCGGCGGTTACCGCGCTCGTCGAGCGCTCGGTGGCGCTCGGGCGCTCCGCTGC
>BTUT01000456.1:0-3034 GCA_045862935.1 Acidimicrobiia bacterium | reverse complement strand
GTGCGACCCGGGGAGCCGGAGCGAGGTACTCCACGCGATCGCCCACGAGGTGACCGGCGTGCGAGTCACCGTGCGCGCGGCCCTGGACGGCGAGGCGGCGCTCGGGAGCCGGGCGCCCGCGGGTGAAGGCGAGCGAGCGCAGCGCCACCGAGTCGCACAGGAGCGCATCGGATGGCCCGACGGTGACCGTGCTCGTCACGGGATCGACCTCCACCACGTAGCGCCGCTCGCCCAACGCCACGCCGAGACCGCGCCGCTGCCCCACCGTGAACCGGGCGATGCCCTCGTGCTCCCCCAGCACCTGCCCGTCGACGTCGACGATCGCCCCCGGACGCGCGCCCGCGCGGGCCTCCACGAACTCCGCACGATCGCGACGCGCGACGAAGCAGACATCCATGCTCTCGGGCTTCTCGGCGGTGCGGAGCCCGAGCGCGACCGCTCGCTCACGCACCTGGGCCTTCGTGACCTCCCCCACCGGGAAGCACAGCGAGGCGAGCTCCGCCTGCGTGAGCCCGACGAGGACGTAGGACTGGTCCTTCGCGTGGTCGCGCGCCCGCAGTAGCCGGGTGGTGCCGTCCGCACCTCGGCGGAGCCGGACGTGGTGGCCGGTCGCCAGCGCGTCGAAACCGAGGACGCGCGCTCGTTGCAGCAGGCGCCCGAACTTGAGCTCCTGGTTGCACGCGACGCACGGATTGGGCGTGGTCCCCGTGGTGTATGCGGTCACGTAGGGCTCGACGACGAGGGAGTCGAAGGCCTCGGACTCGTCGAACACGTAGTGGGGGATGTCGAGCTGCGCTGCCACCCGGCGCGCGTCCTCCACGTCACCGACGCTGCAGCAGCCCGAGTCCGACACGCCACCCCAGAGCCGCAGGGTCACACCGGTGACGTCGTGACCCGCGTCGCGCAGCATCGCCGCCGCCACCGACGAGTCCACCCCGCCGCTCATCGCCACCAGCACCTGCACGGCCGACGTCCCGACTCACGCGGCGCTGACCGGCGCGCGATCGGCATCGCGGATGCGCGCCACGATCCCGGGGAGGACCGCGAGGACCCGATCGACGTCCTCGTCCCTCGAGGTGTGTCCGAGGCTGAAGCGCACCGCCGAGCGTGCCTCGGCGCGCGTGAGGCCCATCGCCACGAGGACGTGGGACGGCTCGGCCGCCCCCGACGCGCACGACGAGCCCGCGGCCGCGCACACCCCGGCGCGGTCGAGCGCCACGAGCAGCGTCTCGGCGTCGACGCCCTCGATGCGGACGTGGTGGTTCCCGGGCACCGCCCGGGCACGATCGCCGTTCTCGACCACGCCCTCGACCTGGGCGAGCCCCGCCGCGAGCCGGTCGCGCAGGTGCCGCGCGCGCGTGACCTCTTCGTCGCGGTGCTCGATCGTGGCGCGCAGGGCCGCCGCCAGACCCACGGCGCCCGGCACGTTCACCGTGCCCGACCGGAGCCCGCGCTCCTGCCCGCCGCCCACGAGGACCGGCTCGAGCTCCACCCCGCGACGCACCACGAGCGCGCCCACACCCGTCGGCCCACCCAGCTTGTGCGCCGAGATCGACACCAGGTCGGCCTCGCGGGTCGTCGCCCCGAGGTCGAGCCACGGCGCCCCCTGCACGGCGTCGGTGTGGAGCACCGCGTGGGGGGCGCGGGCACGCACCAGCTCCGCCACCCGGGCGAGGGGCTGGACGGTGCCGACCTCGTTGTTGACGAGCATCGTCGACACCAGCACGGTGTCGGGGTCGAGCGCCCGTTCGAGGTCGACGAGGTCGACGAGCCCGGCGGGGGTCGCGCCCACGACCCGCACGTCGAACCCGTCGGCCGCGAGTCGGGCACCCGCCGCGAGCACTGCCTTGTGCTCGATGGCGGTGACGATCACCCGGCTCCCCTTCCCGGCTCGGCGTGCAGCCCGGGCGGCGCCGAGCACCGCGAGGTTGTCGCCCTCGGTGCCCCCGCCGGTGAACACCACCTCGCCCGGCGCGCTGCCCAGGTCACCCCCGACCGCCTCGCGAGCCTCTTCGAGCGCGGTCTTCGCCCGGCGCGCGACGGAGTGCGACCCCGACGGGTTCCCGAGGTCGTCGGTCAGGAGCCGAGCCATCGCCGCTCGGGCCTCGGGCCGCAGCGGGGTCGTCGCCGCGTGGTCGAGGTAGGCGACACGGTCCATCGGAGCAAGTGTACGAGCGGGTCCGGTGGCCCCCGCCCGGCCTCACCCGGCACGCGACGCGGCCCCTTCACCCCCCGGCTCGGCCTCGCCCGGCTTCCCCGGCGTGTCCGGTGTCACACCGCCCCATCACTGTCACACGTCGGGGCGATACTGCTCTCGTGAGCACCCAACTCCGCCTCCTCGGCACCCCCCCGGCCCGCCCCGCGGCGACGCGAACGACCCGCGGGGTGCGAGCGACCGCCGGGCGCGCGCGGCGCGACCGTCCCGTCGCCCACTGGCAGGAGCAGTGGCGACTCGATGCCCGCACCCGCCGGATCGGCCGCGCGGGGGTCGCGTCGGCCCGGGAGGCGCTGGCGCGGGGCACCACCGATCCCGGCCCGCATCCCGACACACCTCACGGAGCGCTGCGCGAAGCCTCCTGAGCCCCGATCAGGTCGTCGTGGTGGTGGGTGGCGCCAGCGTGGTGGTCGTCGAGGTCGGCGGACCGAGCGGCGGTGGCGGCGGCGCGCCGTCCTGCCAACCCACCCGGGGCTGCACCGAGGCGCGCAGCTCGGGCAACCGCGGGTAGAACGCATCACCCGGGCACGCCGTCGGCCAGAGGTCCCGGTGGCCCACGATCCGGTTCGGGAACGAGACCTTCGTCCCCGCCGGCCAGCGCGCGCCGAACCCGTTGCTCACGGCGCTGAAGCCGCTCGCCGGATCGAGGTGGTGCAGGCTCAGCTTCCACGTCACGAGGTCCACCATCGCGTTCCAGGCCGCCGTCGTGGGCTGCTCCGACGTGTGGTTGCCGAGGAACGCCATCCCGCTCGACTCGCGGTTGAAGCCGCCGGTGTGCGCGCCGATGTCGTCTTCGGGCGCGGCGGGATGCTCGTTGAG
>BTUT01000455.1:0-3041 GCA_045862935.1 Acidimicrobiia bacterium | reverse complement strand
TAGCGCGATGGGTGCTCACTCCCGATGATCGCGAAGACGTCGCGCCGAGCTGTCAGGGCGTCGACGAGCGCGCGGAGCGACTCGAACAGCGTCTCGAGGCTGGTCGCGTCGAGCGCAGCGTGGTGGCACGCGGGACACGGATGCTCCTCGGGTCCGTCGTCGCAGGCATGCCACGGCATGGTCCGTTCGTACCGGAGACCTGGGACACGGCGATCCGATCCGCTGGTCCAGCCGAGCATGGTCGGCGCTCCGAGCGCGGCCGGTCCGGTACGCTCGGTCCGGCTCGGAGGCCGGCCACAACGGCGTCCCGATCGTTCGGGGTTCGGGAGGTCGTGGTGACGATCGACGAGCAGGGTCTGCGCATCCGGCGCTCGCTGGAGGAGAAGGTGGGGGTGGAAGAAGCCTCGTACCTGATGGACCGGCCGATCGGCGGCTGGTCGGAGCTGGTGACGAACCAGACGCTCGCCCTCCACTTCGCGGTGCTCGACGAGCGGTTCGCGGTGCTCGACGAGCGGTTCGCAGTGCTCGACGAGCGGTTCGCAGTGCTCGACGAGCGGTTCCGGTCGATCGACGCGAGGTTCTCGGCGGTCGATGCCCAGATCACCGCGCTGCGCCACGAGCTGAAGGGCGACATGGAGCGAGGCTTCCGCCGCCAGACCTGGGCGTTGATGAGCGTGGTCGTCACCGGGTTCACGGCGGTGCTCGCTGCGTTGGTCGCGCAGTCCGGTTCCTGACGAGCTTCCCGGGCGCTCGGGTCCGCCGCGCGTCATCGGGTCTCGCGGCGCTCCTCGGGCTCGACGAGCCGCACGGCACCGAGCTCTGCCGATGCGGGCCCGGCCGACCAGCAGGCGCGGCCTCGCCATCCGCCCCAGCCCTGCCGTCCGCACCGTCCTCGCAGCCTCCGGCAGCCGGTCGCCGTGTCCCACCTTCTTGGCACCGTCTCCTCGTCGTCCGAGCGGAGGAGAGCGCCATGAGGCACCTGATCACTGCGGGCAAGCCGGCGGTCGTCGCGCTGGCCGTCGTCCTGCTGCTCGCGTCGAGTGCGGCGGCCGGGAGCGCACCACCCGCGCGGAGTGCCGTCGCCGGAGCGGTGCTCGGCCAGGACACGTTCGACGCGTGCAGCGCCGTCGCCGACCTCTACGGCACCACGGTGTCGGGCGCCGAGGCACGATCGCTGGCGCGCGACCTCGCGGCGCTGAAGGATCGCGAGGCGAGGAAGCACCTCGCTCCCACGTTGCGCGACGCGTCGTCCGCGAAGGAGCGCACCCGCGCGGTGAACGGCGCGTACCGCTGGTGCGAGCGCGACGCAGGCGCATACGAGGAGACGGATCTCGCACTCACCTCACCCACGGTGCTGGAGCTGGTCGACACGGACACGGTGACCGTCACCGGGACGGCATCACCCGGCGCGACGGTGACCGTCGCGACCTCCGCGTCGCGCAACGCCGAGGCGATCGCCGGCCCCGATGGTGTGTTCTCGGCGATCATCACCGGTCTGCCCTTCGGGGAGTCGACCGTGTCGGTCAGCGCGACCGCACCGCTGCGCTACCCGTCGCGGAGCCTCACGATGAGGCTGCGGCGCTCGGAGAGCGAGGGCGCGTACAAGGCATCCGCGCGTGAGGTGCCGCCCGACGAGCTGAAGAAGGATCCCGCCGGATTGCGAGGCACGCGCGCCTACGCGCGGGGCGAGGTGTTCCAGTACGACGCGCGCACCGGGCTCTCGGCGATGCTGGTGTACGTCAACGTCGTGAACCCCGGTCGCTACGAGTTCTGGACCGACCCGGTGCTCGTGCGCCTCGAGAGCCCGACCCTCGGCAGCGGCATCGACGAGGACGACATCGTGGAGCTCTGGGGCGAGATCCAGGGCGCGTACTCCTACAGCACGGCGATCGGAGGCACGAACACCGTGCCGGAGATCAGGGTGCGGTACATGAACCTGCTGGAGAAGAAGTAGATGGCCGCTTGCGCGACCGCAGCGGGCCTGACTGAGATGCACCGCGCGGGCTCGGCGCCGGGCCCGCCGTCGGCCGGGAGGGGCAGGGGCGGTGCGGATCCTCGACGATGAGCTCGTCCTGAGCCCTTCGGACCTCACGGGCTTCGCGGCCTGCGCACACCTCACCCAGCTCGAGCTCCGGGCGGTGCGCGGCGAGATCGAACGGCCCGTGCGCAACGATCCACTGCTCGACGTGCTCTCTCGTCGGGGTGGCGAGCACGAGCAGCGGGAGCTCGCGAGGCAGCGTGCCGACCGCGGGACCGGGGGCTCGGTCGTCGTGATCTCCGACGAGACGAGGACCCGAGCGGATCTGGACGCCCGCGCGGGTGAGACCGAGGCGGCCATGCGCTCCGGTGCCGAGGTGATCTACCAAGCCGTCTTCTTCCACGACGGTTGGGCGGGCTACGCCGACTTCGTGGGGAAGGTGCCCCGTCCGAGCGCGCTCGGCGACTGGTCCTACGAGGTGGCCGACGCGAAGCTCGCGCGCTCCGTGAAGGCCGCGGCGGTGCTGCAGTGCTGTTGGTACTCCGAGCAGGTGGCCCGCATCCAGGGAAGCTGGCCCGAGCGCCTCCACGTCATCACCGGCGACGGCGCCACGCACTCCTTCCCGCTGGTCGACCACGCCGCCTACTACCGCCGCCTGAAGACCGACCTCGAGCAGACGGTGCGCGACGGCCGTGCGCCCCGCGCGGTCTCGCTCGCCACCTACCCCGACCCGGTCGATCACTGCGCGGTCTGCCGATGGGTTGAGAGCTGCCGCGCGCAACGCCGAGGTGACGATCACCTCAGCCTGGTTGCCGGCATGACCCGCTCCCAGACACGGCGCCTCGTCGACGTGGGGATCACCACTCGGGCCGCACTGGCCGCGGCGACCGCTTCCATGCGGCCGGCGAGCATCGTGCCGGCGACCTACGAGCGGTTGCGCCAACAGGCCGCGCTCCAGGTGCGGGGCGAGGGTTGCACGCCACCGTTGCACGAGCTCCTGGGTGTGGTGGGGCCGGGCGCACCGGGCGCCCCCGACCCGGCCCATCCCTCCGCCGATCTCCGC
>BTUT01000454.1:0-3042 GCA_045862935.1 Acidimicrobiia bacterium | reverse complement strand
CTGGGCTCGACCAGTACAAGACCCAAACGGTTGGCCTGCCCCTCCCCCGGTCGCGGGCGGGCCCGCGCGCCCGGCCCCCGGCCCGCGAACGGGCCCACCCCCCCCCGGACCGCCCCCGTGCAGCACCCCCCCACGACCTCCAACCCCACAGGCCAGCCCACCCCGACAACACCCGACCACCAACCGACACGCGCCGACACGCGCAGACACGCGCAAACCCCAACACCCCACCCCACCCCCACACACACCCAACCCACCCCACCCCCAGGGGGGGGCACCCCCCCCACGAGAACCCGCCGACGGTCCCAACCCCGGCTCGCCATGCCGGTCTCTCTCCCCGAGGTCGGGGGCCGGATCTTCTGTGACGTGAACGCAACGGTGAGAGGAGTCTGATGAGCCGTGCCTGTGAGTGCTGCGGGAACCCCTACGAGGCCCGGTCGGCGCGGTCCCGGTACTGCTCGGCGTCGTGTCGGAGCCGTGCTCATCGGGGTGAGTGCATGGGTGGTGATCCGCCGCCCGCGGTGGGGGTGAGCGTCCTGGACGCGACTCGTCAGGCGCTCGACGCGGCGGGTCGTGCCGACACCGCCGCTGGCGCGGTGGCGGTGGTGCTCGCCGCGCGTCTGGATCGTGGAGGGGATACGGCGGCGGCGACGGCGACGCTCGCCCGGGAGCATCGGGCTGCGCTCGCGGATGCGTTGCGGGTGTCGCCGTTGGACGACCTGATGTGCCGAGGGTCCTGGACCACCGACGAGAGGAAAGAGCGATGACCTGGATCCGCCCGAACGCGATCGGCGTGGGGGAGGGCCTCGGCGCCGATGCCGAGCTCCAGTGCTTGATCAAGTTGATCGACGACGGCCGGGAATACACGGTCGGCCTGCAGCCGGCGGCGGTCGCGCAGCTCACGCTCGCGCTGCGCGACTGGTTCGTCGACCACTTCCCGCCCGAGGACGGGGACGAGGCCGCGTGAGGATCGTTGTTGCCGCAACGATCGGGTAGTGTGTGGGGAGCGTCGAGGTGTGCTCGTTCCCGGCCCTGATGGGTGGCTGCGGGCCTCCACCTTCGATGGCGAGGCCTGAGCCGGACGTTCCACCTGCGGGTGCTGCGACCACTCCGACCGCTCCCCCTGGTTGGTTCGCCGCGCAAGGCGGCGGGAGTGCGGAGGTCGCACGTACATGAACAACGAAAGGCTCGAGGAGCTGCGAGGGAAGGCGGCGGAGATCAACGCGCGTCGGCGTGCCGCCCGCGACGAGATGCACGAGATCCACGCGAAGGCCGGGAACCGGTCGCTGCTGGACGGTGAGCAGGAGCGGTTCGACCGGCTCGGCGTCCAGGTCGAGCGGCTCGACCGCGAGCATGAGGAGACCGTGGCCGAGTGGCGCACCGAGATGGAAGCGTGGCTCGCGGCGGGTAACGGCTACTTCGAGGGCCCGCACGGTCAGGAGCAGCAGCGTCGCGGGGCGCTCTCGGGGATCCGCGGTCAGGCGCTCGGCGCGGTCGAGGCGATCCGCACCGCACCCGACGCGGTGAAGCACACACTGACGACGCTCGTGGAGCGTGACGGTGAGGATCGCGAGTTGATGGCCCGTTGGGCGCTCGCGACCTCGTCCCCGCACTACGCGTCGGCGTTCCGTAAGATGCTCCGCGACCCTCAGGCCGGGCATCTGGAGTTCGATGCGCGGGAGATCGCCGCGTGGCAGGACGCGCAGTCGGTGCGGCGCAGCCTCGTGGTCGGGACCACCACCTCGGGTGGGTTCATGGTCCCCGCGCATCTCGACCCGGCCGTTCTGTTGACGTCGGCCGGGTCGACGAATGTGCTGCGTCAGATCGCCCGGGTGGAGGTCCTCGCGGAGGGCAACACCTGGAAGGGTGTGAGCTCGGCTGGGGTCACCGCGTCCTATGACGCGGAGCTGGCCGAAGTGTCCGACGACAGTCCGACCCTCGCGCAGCCGAGCGTGCCGGTGCATACCGGCCGGGCGTTCGTGGGCGCGTCGATCGAGATGGTGCAGGACGCGGCCGACCTCGACGCGCAGGTGATGCGACTGTTCGTGGACGCGCGGGACACCCTCGAAGGAGCGAAGTTCATGCTCGGGTCAGGCACGGGCGAGCCCCGCGGGATCTTCACGGCGTTGGACGCGAACACGAACGTGGAGATCACGTCGACGACCGCGGCGACGATCGGGCTCGTGGACCTGCAGACCGTGTACCGGTCGGTGCCGTCCCGGTTCCGGCCCCGCGCCACCTGGCTGATGAACCCGCTGTACGGGCTCGCGATCCAGGGGCTCGGCGTCGCGGTCTCCTCGACGTTCAGCGGGGACCTCACCCAGCCACCCGCCCTGAACCTGCTCGGCAAGCCCGTCGTGTACTCCGACGACGCGCCGGCGACGCAGACCACCACCGCGCTCGACAACGAGATCGTTCTCGGGGACTTCAGCCAGTTCCTGATCGCGGACAGGATCGGGACGACGATCGAGTTCATCCCGCACCTGTTCGGCACGGGCGCTGGTAGGCCCATCGGTGCCCGCGGCTGGCTCATGTACTGGCGGTCCGGGGCGGGCACGCTCGTGGATGAGGCGTTCCGGCTCTTGCAGGACAAGACGAGCGCCTAGAAGGGTCGGGGGTGCTGACCGGGTTCGGGGGGGGTGGGGTTGGTCGGGCCTCACCCCCCTCGAACCCGTCTCCCGGGCCTCGCACACTCTCGGGCTATGACACCATCGCCGCGCTCATGCGCCCCGGTGTCGACCCGGTGTCGACGCTCAGCGAGCTGTGCCGCCCGCCCGCGTGGCACGCCGACGCCGCGTGCGTGGGACGTCCCGTCGCGATGTTCTTCCCCGCGGTCGGGGAGCCGCTCGAACCGGCCCGGGCGGTCTGCGCCCGTTGTCTCGTCGTCGACGAGTGTCTCGCCTTCGCGCTCGGTGATCGGGACGCGTTCGCGCATGGGGTGTGGGGCGGGACATCCGGGCGGGAACGCCGCACCCTCCGCCGACAGGACACCGCTGGCGCACCCTGAGCACGCTCACGGGGCCGCCCTACAGGGCGTCTACG
>BTUT01000453.1:0-3044 GCA_045862935.1 Acidimicrobiia bacterium | reverse complement strand
GGGAATCGTCGCCGCGCAGCGCCAGGCCGCGGCGTGCGCGCAGCAAGCCGACACGTGGGGCGGCGTGCACGGCGGACGAGGCGGCGGTACGCCGTTCTTCGCCACGCTGGTGGAGCGCTTCGACGCCACCGGACCCGGCGATGCCGGCTTGCGCACGCACCTCGCCGACGGCGCGGACCGCGCCACGCGCGCGTACGCGACGCTCGGCCGTTTCCTCGTCGACGAGTACCTCCCGCACGCCGCCGAGCACGACGGGGTGGGCGCGACCCGCTACGCGTTGTGGGCGCGCTCGTGGAACGGGATCGAGCTCGACCTCCACGAGACCTACGCGTGGGGATGGGAGGAGCTGCACCGGATCGAGCACGCGATGGGCTCGGTGGCGGAGCGCATCCTCCCCGGTGCCAGCGTGCCCGAGGTGATCGAGCACCTCGAGCGCGACCCGGGGCGCTCGATCGAGGGCGTCGAGCAGTTCCGGGCGTGGCTCCAGGACCTCCTCGACCGCACCGTGTCCGAACTCGACGGCAAGCACTTCGACATCCCGGATCCGGTGAAGCGCGTCGAGGCGATGATCGCCCCGCCCGGGGGCGCGGCGGCCATGTACTACACGGGCCCGTCGGAGGACTTCTCCCGTCCCGGCCGGACGTGGTACCCCACGCTCGGACGCACGGTGTTCCCCCTGTGGGGCGAGGTGTCGATCTGCTACCACGAGGGTGTCCCGGGTCATCACCTCCAGATCGGCCAGGTGCGACACCTGGGCGATTCGCTCACCCGCTTCCAGCGGACCCTCGCCGGGAGCTCGGGCCACGCGGAGGGTTGGGCGCTGTACGCGGAGCGCCTCATGGGGGAGCTCGGCTTCCTCGACGACCCGGCCCACGAGCTCGGGATGCTGCGCGCCCAGGCGATGCGCGCCGTACGGGTGATCGTGGACATCGGGCTCCACCTCTCGTTGGCGATCCCCGCGGGCGAGGCATACCACCCGGGGGAGGTGTGGACGCCCGATCTCGCGCTCCCCTTCGTGATCGCTCACTCGTACTTCCCGGCCGACTTCATGGCCTCCGAGGTCGACCGCTACCTCGGCCTCCCGGGCCAGGCCATCTCGTACAAGGTCGGTGAGCGCGAGTGGCTCGCGGCACGCGACGACGCGCGGGCGCGCGCCGGCGCCTCGTTCGACCTCAAGGCGTTCCACGCCCACGCGCTCGACCTGGGCCCGATGGGCCTCGCCCAGCTCCGCCAGGAGCTCGCCTCGGCCCCGTAGGCGCCGACGGCGTGGAGCCCGCCCGAGGGCGACCGGCGGGCCCGGTGGAGCGCTACAGCCGACCCGCGGCCCGGGCGGCCTGCTCGGCGGCGACGAGCTGCTCCTCGATGATGAGCAGCCCTCCGGTCCAGAAATCGGGATCGCCGAGATCCACGCCGACGATGCGGCCGAGGGCCTCCGGCGACTCGCTCCCACCGCGACGCAGCAGCTCGAGGTAGGCCGGCACGAACGCGGCACCCTGCTCCTCGTACTGGCGGTACACGGCCAGGGCGAGGAGCTGGCCGTAGGCGTAGGCGTACACGTAGCCCGGGGTCCCGATGAAGTGCGGGATGTACGACCACCAGGTGCGGTAGCCCTCGGTGACCTCGACCGCGTCGCCCAGCATCGCGCGCTGGGTGTCGGCCCACAGCTCCCCGAAGCGGTCGACGGAGAGCTCTCCCTGCTCGCGCCGCTCGGTGTGCACCGCGTCCTCGAAGCGGTTCATGGCGATCTGGCGGAACACCGTCGCGATCTGGCCCTCGAGGGAATCCGCGACGAGCGCGAGCCGGTCCGCCGGATCCGCGGTCTCCCCGAGCAACCGGCCGAAGGTGACGGTCTCGCCGAACACCGACGCGGTCTCCGCGAGCGTGAGTGGCGTGGAGTGCTGGAACACGACCTGGTCGCGTGCGAGGTAGGCGTGCAGCCCGTGGCCGAGCTCGTGGGCGAGCGTGAGCACGTCGCGGCGGCGCGACGTCCAGTTCAACAGCAGGTAGGGATGGTGCGACGGCACGGTGTACGCGCAGAACGCACCCGGCCGCTTGCCCGGCCGCACCGGGGCGTCGATCCACGACTCGTCGAAGAACCTGCGAGCGACGTCGGCCAGCTCTCCCGAGAACGACGCGTACGCATCGAGGACGAGGTCGCGCGCGTGGCTCCACGCGAACTCGTCCTCGGACGACGCGACCGACGCCATCCGGTCGTAGTCCGCGAGGCGTGGGAGGCCGAGCAGCTGCGCCTTGAGCGCGTACCACCGCTGCGGGATGTCATAGCGGGCCACGACCGCGTCGACGAGCGCCTGTACCGACTCGTCGCTGGCCTCGTTGTCGAGGTTGCGACTGGCGATCCAGCCGGGGTACGAGCGCAGCCGGTCGTCGGTGGCCTTGTCGGCGAGCAACGTGTTGAACACGAACGCGCGCGTCCGCAGGCCGGGCGCGAGGCCGGTGGTCACCGCGGCGGCAGCCGCCGCGCGCACGTCACGCTCGGGCGACTGCAGGCGCGACAGGCCCTCCTCGAGCGACACACCACCGTCGAGATCGACGGCGATCGTCGACGTGAGGTCGGAGAACAGCCGGCTCCACGCGCTGCGGCCGGTGACCGCTTTGTCCGCGAGGATCCGCTCCTCGGGCTCGGTGAGGAGGTGCGGACGGAAGCGCCGAGCCGACGCGAGGTAGTGCCGGCAGAACGCGAGGCGGTCGTCGTCGAGCAGCCCGGCGACGTGCTCGTCGGGGAGCTCGGCCCACTCGAGCTCGAAGAAGATGAGGTCGTTGCCGATCGCGGTCGCGCGCTCCTCCACCCGCGCGAGCAACGCGCCGCGGGCGGGGTCGGTCACGTCGACGGCGTAGCGCAGCCCGGCGTACGAACCGGCTCGGCCGAGGATCTCCGACAGCGCGGCGAGCTCGCGGACGGCGTCGGCGAGTGCTCCGGCGTCGAGCACTCCCACCTGCCCCCGGAGGTGGGCCAGCACCGACACCCGCTGCGCCGCGTCGTCGAGGAGGGCAGTACCGCCGTCCTCCAGGCGGGCTTCATCATC
>BTUT01000452.1:0-3051 GCA_045862935.1 Acidimicrobiia bacterium | reverse complement strand
TCGTAGCAGCCGTTCCGCCGCTATGCAAGGGTTTCCTTGCATCATTGCCGTCGCCTGATCTACGGTGCGGCCCCGGACTGTGGGGGACGGCGACTCGGTGGACACGACGACGAGCGGGTACCGGTGGGGCATCGCGGCGACCGGCGGCGTGGCCGTGCGGTTCGCCGAGTCGATGCAGGCCACCGGGCAGGGCACGGTCGCGGCCGTGGGATCCCGCTCCCAGGCCCGGGCCCGGGAGTTCGCCGACCGGTTCTCGGTCCCCCGCGCGCACGGGTCGTACGAGGCGCTGGTCGCCGATCCCGCGGTCGACGTCGTCTACGTCGCCACCCCGCAGCACCGTCACGCCGACGACTGCATCCTGGCGCTGCAGCACGGCAAGCACGTGCTCTGCGAGAAGCCCTTTTCGCTCAACGCCGGCCAGGCCGCTGCGGTCGCCCGGACCGCGGCCGAGCACGACCGCTTCGTCATGGAGGCGATGTGGACCCGCTTCCTCCCGTCGTACGTCGCGATGACCGATGCGATCGCGGCCGGCCGCATCGGCGAGCCGCTCATGGTCGAGGCCGACTTCGGGTGGCGGGCCCCCGTCGACCCGACCCACCGCCACTTCGATGCCACGCTCGGGGGCGGCGGTCTCCTCGACCTGGGCGTGTACCCGGTGCACCTCGCACTGCTCGTCCTCGGCCCACCTGAGACGGTCGCCGCGGCCGGCCACGTGGGCGCGACCGGCGTCGACGAGTCGGTCGCCGCAGTGCTGCGCCACCGCGGAGAGGGGCTGTCGGTGGTCAAGTCGGCCCTCCGCATCCCCATGGCCTGCACCGCCCGCATCGCCGGCCGCGAGGGCTGGATCGAGGTCCCCGCATTCATGCACTGCCCGCAGGCGTTCACCATCCGCGGCCCGGGAGGCGAGGAGGTCGTGGAGGCCGGGTGGGAAGGCGACGGCTTCCGCTTCCAGGTCGACGAGGTGCACCGCTGCCTCGACGCCGGGCTGCGCGAGAGCCCCGGGATGCCCATCGCCGACACCATCGCGATCGCCGAGGTGCTCGACGCGATCCGCGCGCAGATCGGCGTGCGGTTCCCGGGGGAGGACACGCCGTGAGCACGACGACTCCCCCGCCGCGTCCGGCGGCCGCGCTCGCGATGATCCCCGGGGTGGAGGGCATCCTGCTCTCGCCCGACGCACGCGCCGAGCTGGAGTCGCTGGTCGATCTCGTCACCCCGGAGGCGGCGGATCTCGCCAGCCTCGACGACGCGACCCTCGCAACGGTCGAGATCGTGGTCGGCGGGTGGGGCTGCACCGTCCTCGACCACACCCTGCTGGCCCGCATGCCCAGACTGCGCCTGCTCGCGTACGCCGCCGGCACCGTGAAGCACACGGTGACCCCGGCCTGCTGGGAGCGCGACCTCGCGGTGTCGAGCGCGGCAGCCGCCAACGCGGTGCCGGTCGCCGAGTTCACCTTCGCGGCGATCGTGATGATCGCCAAGGACGTGTTCCGGGTGCGCGACCGCCATCGCGAGGTACGGGGTCGCGAACCGGTGGTCGGGCAGGGCCCCGCCGGCCCGGTGGGTGCGCGTGGCCTGCGCATCGGCGTGGTCGGGGCGTCGCACATCGGTCGGCTCCTGATCGCCCGCCTGCACACCCTCGACGTGGAGATCGCGGTCGCCGACCCGTACCTCTCGGCCGACGACGCCGCCGCCCTCGCGGTCGAGGCCATGGCGCTCGACGACCTCGTGGCGTGGGCCGACGTCATCACCATCCACGCACCGGAGCTGCCGTCGACCCGACACATGTTCGACGCCGACCGGCTGGCCCGCATGCGCGACGGCGCGTGGCTCGTCAACACCGCACGGGGATCGCTCGTCGACACCGAGGCGCTCACGCGGGAGTGCGTCGCCGGCCGGCTGTGCGCGTGCATCGACACCCCCGACCCCGAGCCGCTGCCGGCCGAGTCGCCGCTGTACGACCTCCCCAACGTGGTGCTCACCCCGCACATCGCCGGGTCGCTCGGCAACGAGGTGTCCCGCATGGGCGACCTCGCCGTTGCCGAGGTCCGCCGCTTCCTCGCGGGTGAACCCCTCCTGCACCCCGTCCGCGCCACCGACCTCGAACGGATCGCATGACCCTCCCCCCCACCACCCCGGCGCCCGACCCGCGCGCCAACCCCCTGCGGGGAAACCCGTTGCGCACCCGCGCCGACGTGCAGCGGGCCGTCGTCGACCTGGCCGAGCCGATCCTGCCGTGGATGTCGCCGGGCGGCGCCCGGGTCCGGCTGGGCAGCTTCGCCGCGGCGTTCCCCCAGCGGGTGGCCGAGCTCGAGGGCTTCGCCCGGCCGCTGTGGGGCATCGTCCCTCTCGTCGCGGGTGGCGGCGAGTTCGCCCACTGGGACCGGTGGGTCGCCGGCCTCGCCCACGGCACCGACCCCGACCACCCCGAGTACTGGGGACCGTGCAGCACCGGAATCGACCAGCGGATGGTCGAGATGGCCGCCATCGGCGCCGCGCTCGCGTTCACCCCCGAGCACATCTGGGACCCGCTCACCGGCCCGCAGCGCGACCGGCTGATCGACTGGCTGCGCGGCGTCGAACGTGGCGAGCCGGCGCCCAACAACTGGCAGATGTTCCGGCTCCTCGTGCAGATGGGCTTCGAGCGGGTCGGCGTCGCGGTCGACCGTGACGCGCACGCGCGATCCGTCGCGCTGATCGACTCCTACGCCATCGGCGGCGGCTGGTACACCGACGGTGCCGGCGGCAACATCGACTGGTACGTGCCGTTCGCCCTGCACACCTACGGGCTGGTCCTGGCGGCATCGGGCCTCGGCGACCGCGGGCTGGCCGCCCGGGCGGTCGAGCGGGCCCGGGAGTGCGCCCCCGACCTCGCCCACTGGTTCGGGCCCGACGGCGCCGCGATCCCGTTCGGCCGCAGCCTCACCTACCGCTTCGCGCAGGGCAGCTTCTGGGGCGCGCTCGCCGCGGCCGACGTGGATGCCCTCGACTGGGGCGCGGTGAAGGGCCTGGCGCTGCGCCACCTCCGGTGGTGGAGCGAGCGGCCGATCA
>BTUT01000451.1:0-3064 GCA_045862935.1 Acidimicrobiia bacterium | reverse complement strand
GGCGTCGCGGTAGCGACCCATGCGGAAGTACGTCGAGCCCCAGGCCTGGTGCGGCAGCACCGTGAAGAGCCTCTCGTCGTAGCTCATCGTCTCGGGCAGCGCACCGACATCGGTGGCGGCGAGGCGCTGGATCGCGGTGAGGGCGGCGGAGAAGTCGGCGCGCTCGATCGCGATGCACGCCGCCGCCCAGAGCAGCAGCGGCGCGTGCGGATAGAGACCCAGCCCCTCGCCGAGGAGCGCGGTGACGTCGCCGTGCTCCGCACGGAGGCGAACGAGGTCGGCGTACACGAGCTCGCCGGCGTGAGGCGGCGCGCCTCCGTTCCGCCGCACGTGTCCGCGGGCGTCTTCGAGCGCCTGCTCGGCCTCGTCGGCCCGGCCCAGGGCTGCCAGCACCTTGGCGTAGTGGTGGCGATTGAAGACGTTCCGGGGCTCGATCGCGAGCTGCGCCTCGAGCAGGGGCAGGTTGCGGAGGTGCTTTGCCGTCTGATCGAGTTCGTAGCCGACGTGGTCGATCTCGAGGTCGATCGTGCCGATCGACCGGGCTTCCGCGCCAGCCACGGCCTGGATCGCCGGGACCACCTTCTCGTGGATCAGACCGACGAACCGGATGCGGGGATCGCTTCGCCAGAGTCGGTACTCGCGCGCGGGCGTCGCCCCCACGAACGGGCGCAGGAGGACGCGGAGGGCCACCTCGGACGCGTGCTCGAGCCGTTCCCGCACCTCCGCGCGGTCGACGGGACGGAGCCGTTCGTCGGCGTCGATGTAGAGGATCCAGCGTCCGGCTGCGTGATCGAGCGCGACGTTTCGCGCGGCGGAGAAGTCACCGGTCCACTCGGCATGGAGCACGCGAGCACCGTGACGTTGTGCAATGGCGACGGTCTCGTCGTCGGACCCGGTGTCGACGACGACGATCTCGTCGACGACCCCCGAGATGCTCGTGAGGCACGCGTCGAGGTGCTCGGTCTCGTTGCGGACGATCATGGCGGCCGTGAGCAGCGGCTGCCGCGGCGGCATCAGCGGACGAGATCCTCGGCGAACAGTGAGTCGAGACAAGCGCGGGTCTCGACGACGGGCGCGTCCGACAGGCCGTACGCGCGCTGGATGAGGCCGGCGATCTCGTCGGCGCCGGCGGTGCCGTCGCACAGCTCGAGGATCAGCGCCGCGGTGTGGTTCAGATTGTGCACGCGGTCGCGAGCTCCGTGGTACACGAGGTAACCGTCACCGACGAACTCGATCACGAGTCCCGGCGCGCGCACGGGCGTGGCGGGCGTGGCCGCACGCGACCCGGGCTGCTCCTCGGCGCGCGACGGGGACGAATCCGAGGAGGCGGGAGGGACCAGGGCGTCGGCTCGGGCGAGCGCATCGGGCATCGGGACGCCGTCGTCGACGAGCTGACGGACGAACGCCCGGCGGGTGATCCGACCCTCCGTGAACGCCGCGGCGAGATCATCGTGCGCCACCCGGTCCCCCCTTTGCCCCGGTTCGAGCTTGCCGCCACAGTATCGAGCGCGAACGGCACCGCCGGGAGGCACAGGAGCGCCGCGAGGTGCAGCGTGGGTGCGCGGAGGGGAATGCGACGATGACGGTGGTGAGCCCGTTCCTCGTGGGCGGTCCGGCCTTCAGCGGCACCACGCTGCTCGCGCTCCTCTGCACGCAACCGGGGATGGTCTGTCTCGACGAGCCCGACTTCGAGGACCCGGCCCAGTGCCACCGCGGGTACGCCGACCTCGCACGCCACTTCCCCGATGCCGACCTGCCGGAGCCGCGGCCGTGCGGGGACCGGTGGGCGGCGTACCAGCTCGTGCGCGACTGCGCGGTGGCCGTCCGGCCGTCCGCACTCGGGATCAAGACCTGTGACCGCCGCTTCCTGGAGCTCGCCGAGCACTTCCGGCGCGACGGCCTCCCGGTCGTCATGATCGTCCGCGACATCCGAGACGCGCTCGCGCGCCCGCTGCCGCCGTGGACGACGGAGGAGTCGCTGAACGAGGCGTACCGGCTGGCTTGGGCGCACCGGGACCGCGTGACCGCCTGGATCCGCTACGAGGATCTCGTGCGCGAGCCGGCCTCGGTCCTCGCGAGGGTCGCGTCGGCGCTCGGCTATCCGGGTGTCATGCGCACGACGTGGACGGCGGACGCCGTGCCCGGGACGATGTTGAAGCTCGATCGCCACGACGCGCTCCGGCGGGGGAGGATCGTGACCGACCGTCTGGGCATCGGGAGGGATGACTCGTCGCCCGAGACGAGCCAGACTGCACGCATGATGGGCTACCCGGCTCGCCCGGCGGGGCGGACATGACCGCGATCGGGGGCACCGCCGCGGCCAACAAGGTCGGCATCCTCGACGAGCGTGACCGACGCGCCCCGACCGTCGAGCATCTCCCCTTCTTCTACGCGATCCACCTCAACGAGCCGTGCAACCAGCGCTGCATCATGTGCGTCCCGAGCGGCGCGCACGGCCCCGGTGTCCTGCCGTTCGAGTCGTTCGTCGCGCTCTTCGACGAGATCAAGGCCTACGCGGAGCACATCACCCTCATCGGCGGCGAGCCCCTCATCTCGCCGCACATCCACGAAGTGCTCGCGCTGCTCGCCGAGCACCCGATCGCAGTCACGATCAACACGAACGCGACCATGCTGGGTGGACGCCTCGACGAGGGGCTCCTCGCGCTCCACGAGCTCAACCTCAAGTGCTCGATCGACGCGGTGACGGCGGAGACCTACCGTCGGATCCGCGGTCGGGACCACTTCGCGCGGGTCACGGATCGGCTCGTCCGGTTCGCCGAGAAGGCACGGGGACTCGACCACGTCCGGATGATCCCGGTCTTCGTGGTGATGCGCGAGAACCTGCACGAGGTCGTGCCGTTCATCGACTTCGTCGAGACGCTCTCCCCGCATCGCGTGGAGTTCCATCCGGTCCGCCACGTGCGCAGCTGGGTCGTGGAGAACGGCACGGGGTGGCGCTTCGTGGGGACGGACCAGGTCTGCGAGGCGTTCTCCGACGAGTTCAACGACACGATGCGAGCCGCCGCCCAGATCTGCGGCGCGAGGGGGATGGACTGTGAAGTCC
>BTUT01000450.1:0-3070 GCA_045862935.1 Acidimicrobiia bacterium | reverse complement strand
TTCTCCACCATCCGCGCGTCGATCGCGAGCACTCACGCCCGCGAAAGACACCAGCTACCTAGGGTACGAGCGGTGGGCGCGTGGGAGGTTCGCACCATGGCCGGTCGTGCACGCCGTGCGTTGCTGGTACTCGTCGTGATCGCCGCAACGGCGCTGGCTTCGACTCCGGCGGCGTCGTCGAGGACCGACGACCGGGCCGTCGACGACGCCACGCTCGACGCGCGGGAGCTGTTGGCCTCCGTGCCCGTCGCCGTCCGGGGATCCTGCACGGTGGCGGACCCGCGTGCCGAGGATCTCACGGTGCTCGGCGCGCACGCGTCGAGCGTCGTCGCGATCCAACAGTGCACACCGAACGAGGACCTCTACGACGTCCGCTACGCCAGGATCGCCGACGTCGCGGCCCTCCGAGGCGCCTTCTACCAGCTGTTCCCCAACCGGGACGTCCCCGACGAGTTCGGGGAGTGCCCGATGTACACCGAGTACGAGAGCGGCCGCGACGTCGGCGGCGAGGTGTTCTGCTTCACCGTCGGTGCGGACGTCCCGCAGGACTCCAACCTCCCGCCGGGCGACGTCGTCCTCACGTGGACCTACGAACCGGAGAGCATCCTCGTCCAGGTGGCGTCCGCCGACGCCGACGCCGCCTGGTCGTTCTTCCTCGACGACGGCGGACCACTGACGGAGCGCACCAACCGGGGGATCGCCACGATCCCCACCCACACCACGCTCCGCCGCGGCGCGGACCAGCTCTTCGTGCTGCTGCCCCGGTCGGCCAGGAGCTCCTGCATCGTCGTCGACGACTTCCGGCCCGACACATTGGGCAGCCTGTACCCGTGGCGGCTGTTCATCGTCGCCGACGTCGAGGAGTGCATGTTCCCGGGCGACATCGAGGCGGAGTACGTGCGCTTCGCGTCGCGCGCGTCGATGGACTCGTACTACGACGCCGTCCGAAAGGACAACGAAGGACCACAGGTGGCTCGGTACGGGACGTTCCGCTGCCCCGGGAGTGGCAAGTACGACCGCGGCGGGGGACGGTGGGAGTGTCACATCGCCAACGTCGACGCCGACGCGCAGGCGACCGACGAGGAGTGGGCGATCATCCACTGGACCAACGGGCGGCACAAGGTCATGGGCTTCGGTGCGACCCCGATCGAGAACACCCGCAGCCTGCTCGCGTGGTTCGTGGACGACGCCGGGCCCGGGTGATCAGCCGGTCCCGCGCGCCCCGCCCGTGAGCGACGGCTCCATCGCGGCGAGGAACCCGTTGGGATCGCGGCGCTTCGCCGCGGCGATCGCCGCGTACTCGGCACACGCGAACGCCTCGTACACCCCCGACCGCAGCTGCGCGACCAGCGCGTCGGCGACAGCCTCCGGCTCCATCCCGCCGGGAGGGCCGAACGGCGGGTCGTTCCCCGCGCGCGGGAGCGAGAACTCGGTGCGAGTGGTTCCCGGCACGAAGAGCTGGGCGTCGACCCCGGTGCCGAACAGGTCGAGGTGCAGCGCCTCGGTGTAGAGCTCCAGCGCCGCCTTCGACGCGGCGTACGCGCCCACCCGCGCCGACGCGGAGTGCACGCCCATGGACGAGAGGTTCACGATGCGACCGCGGCCACGCGCCAGCATCCCGGGCAGCACCGCGCGGACGAGGACGGTCGGCGCGATGAAGTTGACTCGCATCACCTCGTCGAGATCGGCGGCCGAGAGCTCCGGGATGCGCCGTCGCTTGGGGATGCCCGCGTTGTTGACGAGGACGTCGACGCCGCCGAGCTCCGTCTCGACCGTCGCGGCGAACTCCGGGATGGCGTCGAGGTCGCGCACGTCGAACGCCCACGCCCGCGAATCGGGCGAGACGACCCGCACCTGATCGAGCACCGCGTCGAGCCGATCGGCACGCCGGGCGCAGATCCCGACGGTCGCGCCCTCGCGCGCCCGCGCGAGGGCAACCGCCGCCCCGATCCCCGACGACGCGCCGGTGACGAGCGCCCGCGCGCCGGCGATCACGTCGGCGGACTCGGTCACGGCTACTTGATCGCCACGGGATGGACCAGGCCGCTCACCGCGTTCGTGAACGGCTCGGGCGACGCGGTGAGGAGCATCGCGTAGCGACCGTCGTCGGCGCAGTCGTCGGCGAGCGCCTCGAGCACGAAGTTCTGCCCCTGGGTCATCCCCATGTCGACGAGGTGCAGGATGTGGATGGGGAGCACGGCGTCGTCGCGCTCCGACGGGAACACCTCGAAGTGGATGTTGTCGGTCGCGACCGCCGCCACGTCGTGCGACCGGAACCACTCGACGCTCTGGAGGGACGGGCCCGGACAGCCCGGCTCGGGCCCGGCGTAGGCCATCCGGTCGCCGGCGAGGAACTGGGTCATCTTGCCGGTGCGCAGGAGCACGACGTCGCCGGGCCGCACCTCGACGTTGGCCATCTCGCACGCGGCGTCGAGGTCGTCGGAGGTGCTCGCGTGGGTGGCGACCATCGCGTCGACGCCGCGCGCACGGGCGATGTCGAGCAGGACCGCTCGGCCGCAGATCGCGCCGACGCGGTCGATGCCCAGCCGCGCCGCTCCGTGCTCGGTGACCTCGCTCGCCGGGATGCCGTTGTACATCAGGCCGCCCGACGACACGTGCGACAGCGCGTCCCAGTGCGTGGCCGCCTGCAACGACGTCGTGACCCGGTCGTCACTCGAACAGAACACGTCGGATCCCGGTGGCCAGCCCTCGTTCACGGCGGTCATCGAGTGCACCGGGTTCTCGCGACCGGGGATGAACCCGACCTGGGGTCCACCGGCGTCGAGGGGCATGGCGAGCGAGAACCGCCGGCCGGACCGGACCTCCGCCACGCCGGCGCGCACCACCTCGTCGGTGATCAGGTTCAGCGTGCCGATCTCGTCGTCGGCGCCGAAGCGCCCCAGTTGCGGACCCGGGCCCGCAGCTCCTCCACCTCGGGCGGGAACGGCACGCGGACCTCCTCCCCCGTCGCACGGTCAAGTGACCGTGCGCATCACCGTGTGTCTCCGGCCGTCACATGCTCGCAGATCTACGGCGCCGCGATCTGCAGGACGCCGCGGGCGAGCTTGCC
>BTUT01000449.1:0-3091 GCA_045862935.1 Acidimicrobiia bacterium | reverse complement strand
GGGATGGACTGTGAAGTCCACATCCTCTGATCCTGCGAGCGTGCGGGCGCGGGGGCCGTACTCCTGCGACCTGCCCTGGACGGGAGTGCTCGACATCCAGACGAACGGGGACGTCGTGTTCTGCCCGTGCTTCCTCGCGCTGCGGATCGGCAACCTCTCGGAGCGCTCGCTCCACGAGATCTGGAACGCGCCGCAGCTCGTGGAGCTGCGCGAGACGTTCGGGCGTGGCGAGCTGCCGGCGATCTGTGAAGGCCAGCTCTGCCCGCCGGTGCTGAGCGTCGACCGCCAGGGTCAGGTGACCTGAGCCGGGCTCACCTCCGGTCGCGCCGGGAACCAGGCCGCATCGACGCTCGTCCAACCTCCCCGAACGAACAGGAGCGGCCGGCCGGAACGGCACGCCGGAAGGGGAGGTTCCCATGCGACGACTCGTGCGCGCGGTCGGATCCGTCGCGGCCTTCGTGGTCGTCATCACGTTCGCCGCGGCCGCGCCCGCGCTGGCGTGCGGCGGGCTCGTGGGTGAGAACGGCACGATCCGGCTCAACCGCACCGCCACGCTCGCCGCCTACCACGACGGCGTGGAGCGCTACGTCACGAGCTTCGAGTTCACCGGCGAGGGTGAGCAGGTCGGGTCGATCGTGCCGCTCCCAGGCGTTCCGACGAAGGTGGAGCGCGGGGGTGACTGGACGCTGCAGCGCCTCGCGCGCGAGGTCGCCCCGCCGATCGTCGAGCGGTTGGCCAGCCCCGCTGCAGCGGCCGATGCCGCGGGCGAGGTGGAGGTGCTGGAGCAGACCACGATCGACGCGCTCGACATCACGATCCTGCGCGGTGGTGGCGACGCGGTCGGTCGGTGGGCGATCGACCACGGGTTCCTGCTCACCCCCGACGCGCCCGAGGTCCTCGACTTCTACTCCGAGCGCAGCCCGGTGTTCATGGCCGCGCGCTTCGACGCGTCACGGGCTCGTGACCTCGGGCAGCACGGGGGCGACGGCACGCCGATCATGCTCACGATCCCCACCGACGATCCCTGGGTGCCGTTGCGCATCCTCGGCCTCGGCCTCGACGCCACACGCGTGGTGAACGCCGACGTGTTCCTGCTCACCGACGAGCGGCCGGCGCTGCTCGCGCCCGATCGGGGCGTGACCGTCGAGCAGCAGGGCGAGGCGTCGGCGTCGCTGCTCGACGACCTGAGGTCCGACAAGGGCATGGGCTGGGTGCCCGAGTCGCAGTGGCTCACGTACGTGCGCGTGTCCACCCCGGCGTCCGAGCTGCGCCACGACCTCGCGGTGTCGACCCGCCCGGGTGCCGCGCCCTCGACCCGTCTCGCGGGCCTCACCGCGGATGACCTCGCGCCCGGGGGTGATCCGCCGTGGCGGTTGATCGCGCTCCTCGCCGTCGTGGGGCTCCCGGTCGTCGTGCTGATCGTCGGGACGACCACCACGCGTCGAGCCGAGGGGTGAGCGCGGTGCCCGGTGGAGCTCGACGTGGTCTGGTGATCCTGGCGCTCGTGGTGATCGCCGCCGCCGTCTTCGCGTGGACCCAGCGCGTGGGCGCCGCGGGTGTCGCGGGTGGCCTCGGCGTCGGGGATGAGCGCCGGTCCGGCGAGGTTCACCGGGGCGTCCAGAAGGGCAGCCCGACGGTGCGGATCGTCGTCGAGCACAGCCGTTTCGAGCCCGAGGTGGTGCGGGTGCGCCCGCGCACCGAGGTGCGGTTCGTGGTCGTGAACCGCGACCCGATCGGGCACGAGCTCATCGTGGGCGACGACGAGGTCCACGACCGTCACCGCAACGGCACGGAGGCGTACCACCCACCCGAGCCCGGTGAGGTGTCGGTCGATGCCGGGGCCCGCGCGAGCACGACGTACACCTTCGCCGAACCCGGCCGGTACGAGTTCGCGTGCCACCTCCCCGGCCACTACGCCTACGGCATGCGGGGCGTCGTGGTCGTGAAGGACGCCGTGCCGTGACCGTTCGGCGTGATGCGCGACCGCGACGGCGCGAGCGTCGGACGAGTTCGTCGGCTACTTCGCCTTGACGGTGACGGTCACCGTCTGCCGGGTGTTGCCGCCGCCCGCGGTGCCGGTCGCAGTCGCGGTCGCACCGTTGCGGGCCGGCACGGTGACGGTCGGGAGCAGCGCGGCCGTCGCGGCGGTCATCGTGCTCTGGCACTGCTGGACTCCGGTGCCCACGATGCCTCGCGCCCGGGGCTCGATGACGAGCACGAGGTTGGTGCCCTGCCGGTCACCCGAGAGCTCGTAGGTCATCTGGGGGTTGATCGTGCAGGGTCCGTCGGGCCAGGTCGCACTCCCCTCGGCTTCACCGTTCGCGGTGCCGAGCACCCGGCGTTTGCCCCGCATCGTGCCCTTGGCGGTGAACGTCGACGTGCCGATGACCTTCCCTGGAGGGGCACTGAGCTCGGTTCGACCTTCGATCGTCACCGTGATCGGGCCGTTGCCGAGCGGCTTCGGGGTGGCGGCCTCCGCAGTGGCCGCGCCGAGCGCGACGGCGATCGTGGCCGCGGACGTCGCGACGATGGCAACGAACCGCAAGCGCCCACACCACGACCGCATCCGGGCATCATCGCGCACGCGATCGGCCGGGTGACCATGCCGCTGGTCGTGTGCTAAGCAGTCGCACAGCGCGAGAGGGCACCAGGAGGACCTGCAGTGGGTGAGCTCGACGGCAAGGTGGCGGTGATCACGGGCGCGGGATCGGGGATGGCCCGCGCCGCGGCCGAGGTGTTCGTGCGCGAAGGCGCGCGCGTCCTCGCGGCGGACGTGAGTGGGCGCCAGGACGAGACCGCCGCGGCGCTCGGCGACGCGTGCGTCGCGTTCGCGGTCGACGTCACGAACGAGGCCGCGGTGGAGGCCATGTTCGCGGCCGCGCTCGATGCGTTCGGCAAGGTCGATGCGGTCCTCAACGTGGCCGGCATCGGCGGTGCGCAGGCCCTCGGCGAGATCACGCTCGACGAGTACGACCGGGTGATGGCCGTCGACCTCAAGGGCGTGATGCTCGGCACGAAGCACGGCATCCGGGCGATGCTGCCCACGGGCGGCGGAGTGATCCTCAACTGGTCGTCGATCGGCGGCATGAAC
>BTUT01000448.1:0-3092 GCA_045862935.1 Acidimicrobiia bacterium | reverse complement strand
TGTTCGTGCGCGACACCCTGACGCGCGTCGCGCGCGCGCTCGTGGAGCACGCGCCGGTCGACTTCGCCTATACCGACGAGGCCAAGCTGGCGCCCGACGGTCGGCGCAGCCCGGCGTTCTACAAGCCCGACTGGTCGCCCGAGCGCATGCGCGCGCAGATGTACACGGGTCACCTCGCCGTGATGCGCCGTTCGCTCGTGCAGGAGGTGGGTGGGTTGCGCCCCGAGCTCGACGGCTCGCAGGACTACGACCTCGTGCTGCGGATCACCGAGCGCACGGATCGGATCGTCCACGTCCCCGAGATGCTCTACCTCTGGCGCGCGCTGCCCACCTCGGCCGCCGGGGACGCTCACGCGAAGCCGTACGCGTTCGAGGCCGGGCGCCGGGCCGTGCAGGAGCACTGCGACCGCCTCGGCATCGACGCGGTGGTGGAGATGCTCGCCCGTCCCGGCCGCCACCGCGTGCGGCGTCGAGTCCGCGGTGAGCCGCTCGTCTCGATCGTCGTCCCGACCCGGGGCAGTGCCGCCCGCGTCGGCGGGGTGCGCCGGGTGCTCGTGGAGCACGCGCTCGCCTCGGCGGTCGAGCGCTCCACCTACCCGAACGTCGAGTACGTCGTGGTGGCGGATCGGGAGACGCCGCCCGAGGTGATCGCGACGCTCGAGGACGTGGCCCGCGACCGGCTCCGCGTGGTGCCCTTCGACGGGCCGTTCAACTTCTCGGCCAAGATCAACGCCGGGGTGCTCGAGGCGTCGGGCGACATGCTCCTGCTCCTCAACGACGACGTCGAGGTGCTCACACCCGACTGGATCGAGACCCTCGTGGCCCTCGCGCAGGAGCCCGACTGCGGCCTCGCCGGCGCGAAGCTGCTCTACGCCGACGGCACCCTCCAGCACGGTGGTCACGTGTACTGCGGCGGGCGCCCGCTGCACATCTACCAGCACTATCCGGCCGACGAGCCGGGCATGGAGGACATGCTGCTCATCGAGCGGGAGTGCTCGGGGGTGACCGCCGCGTGCGCCGCGGTGCGCCGCGACGTCTTCGAGGAGGTCGGCGGGTTCTGCGAGGACCTGCCCGTGAGCTTCAACGACGTCGACTTCAGCCTGAAGATCCGCCGGCTCGGGCTGCGGGTGGTCTGGACGCCCCACGCCGTGCTCCACCACTACGAGTCGGCCACGAGGGTGCGCGAGGTCGCCGCGCAGGAGGTCGAGGTCATCCGGAGTCGGTGGGAGCACGCGCTGTGGGCCGATCCGTACTCCAACCCCAACCTCCGGGTCGACCGCAACGACTGGGTGCCGAGCCGCACCGCCGACGCCTGGGTGTGACCGACGACCGTTCGGCGCAACCGACTGACCACGGCGCGGCCCGTCCGTGTGCGACCCGCGCTCCTGTCGCCGCGGAGCCGACGCCACCCCCGAGGAGCTGTCCGAGCGCGTGGCGCTGCCGGGATGCCGCTCGAGGTGTCGGTGTCGGTGTCGGCGCCGGGGGTTCCCGTTCGTGGAGTCGGTCGTCGTGGGGCTACGCCGCGAGCTGCTCCCGTGCCCGCTCGGCGATGATCCGCCCGATCTCGAGTGACGCGGTGGCCGCAGGTGACGGTGCGTTCACCACGTGCACGACCCCGGGTGCGGTCTCGATGACGAAGTCGTCGAGCAGGTTGCCGAGCGTGTCGACGGCCTGGGCACGCACCCCCGCGGGGGCCGGCACCAGGTCCGACGCGCGGATGGCCGGCACCAACCGCGCGAGCGCGCGGGCCATCAGCCGCCGCGACGCCGAGCGGGCCACCTCCTCGGCGCCGGTGCGCCAGTGCCGGCGGGCGAGCACCCGCATGCCCGGGAACCGCGCGAGGGCCCGCACCTCGGCCGGGTCGACGTCGCGCCAGCGGTAACCCTCACGGGCCAGGGCGAGCACCGCGTTCGGCCCGGCGTGGACGTGGCCGTCGATGCCGCGGGTGAGGTGTGCCCCGAGGAACGGGAACGCGGGGTCGGGCACCGGGTAGATCAACCCCCGGACCAGCGGTGCGGCCGGCGGGGTGAGCTCGTGGTACTCCCCGCGGAACCCCACGATGCGCACCTCGGTCGAGCCCGCGAGGCGATCCGACCAGAGCCCGCCGCAGTTCACCACGACGCGCGCCTCGATCGTCCCCGCCGCGGTCTCCACCGCGACCGGGCGCGACCCGAGGATGCGCAGCACCTCGGTGTCCAGGCGGAGGTCGCCGCCACGGTCGCGGATCGAGTCGCCGAGCGCGCTGCACACACCCGGGAAGTCGCAGGTGCCGGTGTCGAGCACGTGCAGGGCGGCGAGCCCGCTCGCCGCGGGCTCGAGCTCGTGGAGGCGTTCGACGCCGATGCGCTCCGCCCGGATCCCGTTGGCCCCGGCGCGGCGCTCGAGCTCGGCGAGCCGGTCCAGCTCGGCGTCGCGCGTCGCCACGATCACCTTGCCGCCCATCGCGTGCGCGATGCCGTGCTCGGCGCAGAACCGGACCATCGACGCCCGCCCGCTCACCGCGAGGCGGGCCTTCAGGGAGCCGGGTCGGTAGTAGATCCCGGAGTGCAGCACGCCCGAGTTGCGCCCGCTCTGGTGGCGGGCCAGCGCCGGCTCCTTCTCCAGCACGGCGACCCGGAGACGGGGCACATCGGTGAGCAACGTGTGCGCGGTGGCGAGGCCGAGGATGCCCCCACCGACCACGACGACGTCGAAGCGTTCCATGGCGGGTGGTTACTGTACGGGAATCGGCCCGCTCGCTCCTCGATGGCGGCTCCGATCGCGCGCCATCGTGGACGAGTGGTCGGCAGCCCCGCGCCTCTCCCGCCTCCTCGTGATCGCGCAGGTGGTCCTCATCGTCGCGGCGGGGGTGCTCGCCGCGGTGGAGCACACGCCGTTCAGCGTGATCGACGAGCGGCCCCACTTCGACTACGTGCAGTACGTCGCTCAGGACGGGCGGCTGCCGGTGCTCGGCGTCGATCGCATCCACCCGGAGGTCGCGGCGATCGCGGGGGGTCGCTACCCGCGCCGCACGCCGATCCCCGAGGGTCTCGCGGGTGAGAGCTACGAGGCGTTCCAGCCACCGCTGTACTACCTGCTCGTGGCCCCGGCCT
>BTUT01000447.1:0-3100 GCA_045862935.1 Acidimicrobiia bacterium | reverse complement strand
ACGCACTCGTGTCCCCCCGGGTGCTGCTCGGCACCACCGCGAGCGGGGTGCTCGGGGGTGCTTCCGAGGCCGAGGACGGGGTCGGCTTCGCGGTCTTCGCGGCGTGCCTTCCCGGGGTGGACCTCGAGCCGGTCGCCCTGCGGTGCGAGGACACCCCCGACGGCCCGACGGTCGTGGGCTGGCCGGAGCGCGACGTCGACGCCGACCTGATGCTCGTGGCGGTCGAGCCGTTCACGTTCCCGACCGAGGCGTTCCTGCGGCGGGCCCACGACGACCGGCCCGGCCTGCGCGTCCTCGGCGGGCTCGCCTCCGGTGCGGCGCGGCCCGGGGGGAACCGGTTGCTGGTGGGCGGGCGGATCGTGGCCGAGGGCGCGGTGGGCGTGCTCGTCGGGGCGGCCGCCGTGGAGACCGTCGTGGCGCAGGGCTGCCGCCCGGTCGGTGAGCCCCTCGTCGTCACCCGCGGGCAACGCACCTTCATCGAGGAGCTGGCCGGCCGCCCCGCCCTCCAGCGCCTGCGGGAGCTCGCCGAGGGGGTCGACGAGGCCGAGCGCGCGCTGCTGCAGCGCGGGCTCCACATCGGCTTCGTGGTCGACGAGCACCGCAGCGAGTTCGGGCGCGGTGACTTCCTCGTGCGCAACGTGCTCGGCGCCGACCGCGACACGGGCGCGATCGCCGTGGGCGAGCAGGTGGAGGTGGGTCGCACCGTGCAGTTCCACGTGCGCGACGCGGCGGCCGCCGACGAGGACCTGCGCGCGATGCTCCACGGGCGCCGGGCCGACGCCGCGCTCGTGTTCACCTGCAACGGGCGGGGGCACGGCCTCTTCGGGGTGCCCGACCACGACTCGGGCGTGATCGCCGAGATGCTGGGGCCCGTGCCCACGGCGGGCATGTTCTGCGCGGGCGAGGTGGGGCCGGTCGCCGGACGGAGCTTCCTCCACGGGTACACGGCGAGCCTCGCGCTCTTCACGCGGCGCCAGGAATAGGCTGCGCCCAGAGGGGCGACCGCGGGAGGAGTCCGGGTGCCGACATCCGATCTCGAGACGCGCGCCATCAACGTGGCGCGCGGCCTGGCCATCGACGCCGTGCAGCGGGCCGACTCGGGTCACCCGGGCACTCCGCTCGCGCTGGCCCCGCTCGCGCACGTGCTGTTCACGCGGATCATGCGCTACGACGCCGGCGAGCCCGCGTGGCCCGATCGCGATCGGTTCGTGCTCTCGGCCGGGCACGCGTCGATGCTGCTCTACGCCTACCTGTACCTGCTCGGCTTCGGCCTCTCGCTCGACGACCTCCGCGCGTTCCGGCAGTGGTCGTCGGCCACCCCCGGACACCCGGAGATGGGCCACACCGCCGGGGTCGAGATCACCACGGGACCGCTCGGCCAGGGGTTCGCGAACGGGGTGGGCATGGCGCTCGCCGAGGCCAACCTCCGCGCCCGGTTCGGCACCGATCTCTTCGATCACCACGTCTTCGCCATCTGCTCCGACGGCGACCTCGAGGAGGGCGTGAGCCACGAAGCCGCGTCGCTCGCGGGCCACCTCGGCCTGGGACGTCTCGTCTACGTGTACGACGACAACCACATCTCGATCGACGGTCCGACCGAGCTCGCCTACAGCGACGACGTGCCGAAGCGGTTCGCGGGCTACGGCTGGCACGTGGTCGAGATCGGTGAGGTCGCCAACGACTGCGACGCGATCGAGGCCGGCCTGCGTGCGGGGATGGCGGAGACGCAGCGCCCGAGCCTGGTGATCCTCCGGAGTCACATCGGCTGGCCCTCCCCCAGCTACACGGACACGGCGCACGCGCACGGCAACCCGCTCGGGGCCGACGAGGTCGCCCGGATCAAGGAGATCCTCGAGCTCTCCCCGGAGGACTTCTCCGTCCCCGACGACGTGCTCGCGTACTACCGCGACGCCGGCGTACGCGGGCGCACGGCGCGCGACGCCTGGGAGCACCGCCGGGACGGGCTGCGCCTCGACGAGCCCGAGCGCATGGCCGCCGTCGAGGCCTGCCTCGCGGGCCGCGGCCTCGACGGCTGGGAGTCCCGCCTCCCGGCCTGGGCGCCGGGCGAGTCGGTCGCGACGCGCTCGGCGTGCTCGAAGGTGCTCACCGCGATCCTCGACGTCGTTCCGGGGCTGGTCGCCGGGGGGGCCGACCTCACGGGGAACACGGGCACGGAGCTGAAGGACGCGCCGGTGATCGCGACCCACGACTTCGGCGGGCGCCAGATCCACTGGGGCGTGCGCGAGCACGGGATGGGCTCCGTCATGAACGGGATGGCCGTGTCGGGGCTGCTCCCCGCAGGCGGGACGTTCTTCGTGTTCAGCGACTACATGCGCCCCGCGGCGCGCCTCGCGGCGCTCTCCGGCTACCGCAGCGCGTTCGTGTGGTCGCACGACTCGATCGGCCTCGGCGAGGACGGACCGACCCACCAGCCGGTCGAGCAGCTCATGGCGATGCGGGCGATGCCCGGCCTGTGCGTGATGCGACCCGCCGACGCCAACGAGGTCGCCCAGGCGTGGCGGCACCACGTCGACGGGGACGGGCCGATGGCGCTGGTCCTCACGCGCCAGGCCGTGCCGGTGCTCGAGGGCACGGCCGAGCGCGCACCCGAGGGGGTCGGACGGGGCGCGTACGTGCTCGCCGACGAGCCGCAGGGCGATCTCGACGTCGTGCTCATCGGCACGGGGTCGGAGGTGTCGGTGTGCGTGGGGGCGCGCGCGCTGCTCGCGGCCGAGGGCTACGGGATCCGGGTGGTGTCGATGCCGTCGTGGGACCGGTTCGCCGCGCAGCCCGACGAGTACCGCGACGCCGTGCTCCCCCCGGGGGTGCCGACGCTCGCGGTGGAGGCCGGGGTGAGCCTCGGTTGGGAGCGCTACGCCGACGACTCCGTCTCGATCGACCGCTTCGGCATGTCGGCCCCCGGTGGGCGGGTCATGGAGGAGTTCGGCTTCACCGCCGAGAACGTGGCCGAGCGCGCGCGCGCGATCCTGGGCATCGCCGGCACCGCCGGGAGGGACAGGACCGGCGCAACCGGCGGGCCCGGCCGCTCGGGCGGCTGACGGCGCGCTCCCACGGGAACGGAGGACCCATGGACCGGCTC
>BTUT01000446.1:0-3115 GCA_045862935.1 Acidimicrobiia bacterium | reverse complement strand
CTGCTCGCACCCGGCGACACGATGGCCGGGGTGATCGCGAACCAGTTCGGCGAAGCGTCGGGACTCCAGCGGTCGGCGCTCATCGGCTTCGGTCTCATGCTGCCCGTGATGACGATCGTGCTGGGCGTGATCGCGCGGGGGATGTTGCGCCGCGCGAACCGCCAGCTGGGGGCGGCCGCGTGACGGTCACCGTCGCTCCGGTGGAGTCGCGCCTCGCGCGCCGCAAGGGGGCGGGGTTGCGCCGCTTCAAGAGCGGGGTCGCGACCGCGGCGATCGTGCTCTCGTTCGTGCTCGCCGCGATCCCACTGGTCGCGCTCGTGCTCTTCGTCGCCGAGCAGGGCCTGAAGGTGTTCTCGTGGGAGTTCCTCACCACCGACATCCCCTTCTCGCAGCGCAGCCCGGAGGGGGGTGTCGGCCCGGCGATCGTGGGGACGTTCGTCATCACCGCCGGTGCGACCCTGCTCGCCGTCCCGCTCGGGGTGATGGGCGGCATCTACCTCAACGAGTACGGCGGAGCGTCGCGGTTCGCCTCCCTCGTGCGGTTCCTCGCCGAGATCCTCACGGGTGTGCCGTCGATCGTGATGGGCCTGTTCATCTACACGTTCTGGGTGATCCCCCGGGCCGCGGACGGCTTCAGCGCGCTGGCCGGCTCCCTGGCCCTGGCCTGCCTGATGCTCCCGGTGGTGATCCGCACCTCGGAGGAGATGCTCCGGCTCGTCCCTCACGAGCTCCGGGAGGGCAGCCTCGCGCTGGGCAGCCGGAAGTCGCGCGCCATCCGCACCGTCGTGCTCCCCCACGCCGCGCCGGGCATCGTCAGCGGTGCGCTCCTCGCGGTCGCGCGTGCGGCGGGGGAGACGGCACCGTTGCTGTTCGTCGTGGGCGCGACCACGACGGCGAACTGGAGCTGGCTGCACGGCACGAACACCGCGCTCTCGGTGCAGATCTTCGGCAACGCGAGCTCGCCGTACCTCGCCGCCCAGGCCCGCGCCTTCGGCGCGGCGCTCACCCTGATCCTCATCGTGTTCATCGCCACGGCACTCGCCCGGGTCGTGACCATCGTCTCCACGCGGCGCGCCTCGGGCGCCACCTGACCGGGAGCCTGCTGTGACCGACACCCTCACGGCCGACACTACGATCTCGCGGGTGGTGACCCTGCCGCCGGTCGAGGTGGAGCAGCCACCCGCGCGGGCGCCCGAGAACCCGGTGCCGGAGCGCGAGGTGGTCTTCCGGCTCACAGGGGTCACCGTGCGCTACGGAGGCGCGCCCGCGGTCACCGGAGTGGACCTCGACATCGCCCGCAACGAGATCTCGGCGTTCATCGGACCCTCGGGCTGCGGGAAGACCACGGTGCTGCGGACCCTGAACCGCATGCACGACCTCACACCGGGCGCGGAGGTCGAGGGCACGATCACCTACCACGGCGAGGACCTGTACGCGCCGCGGGTCGACCCCGCGGAGGTGCGGCGGAGGATCGGCATGGTGTTCCAGAAGCCCAACCCGTTCCCGAAGTCGATCTACGACAACATCGCCTACGGTCCCCGCCTCAACGGCACCCGCAAGCGCGCGCGCCTCGACGAGATCGTGGAGCACGCGCTCACCCGTGCCGCGCTCTGGGGCGAGGTGAGGCACAAGCTCGAGTCGAGCGCGTTGTCGCTGTCGGGTGGCCAGGCGCAGCGGCTCTGCATCGCCCGCGCACTCGCGGTGGATCCCGACGTGCTGCTCATGGACGAGCCGTGCTCCGCGCTCGATCCGATCGCCACCGCCCGGATCGAGGACCTGATGGACCAGCTCAAGGCGGAGCTCACGATCGTGATCGTGACGCACAACATGCAGCAGGCCGCACGCGTCTCGGACCGCACGGCGTTCTACACGGTGGAGCCCGACGAAGCGGGGCGACGCGTCGGCCGGCTGGTCGAGTACGACCTCACCGAGACGATCTTCACCCGGCCTTCCGATCCCCGGACCGAGGGCTACATCACCGGACGGTTCGGCTGAGACGGCGCCCACCCGACCCCGGGCGCGACACCGAGCTTGCCGGCGCCGAGCAGTCGATCGACGCGCTCCGGGTCGATCGGGACCGCCTGGCCCGGGTCGTCGCCGAGGACGAGAGCGGGGTCATCGTGGTCGATGCCGCCGGGGTCGAGGTGCTGCGCAGCCCGGCGGCTGGGCGCTTCCTCGACCCCCGCCACGGCGCCGCGGTCGCGCAAGCGGTGATCGAGCGGCTGCTGGCGGGCGCGCTCACGGGCGTGGCGGGCTGTGAGGAGCTGGAGCTGTTCGGCCCGCCCCCCGAGGTGCTCGTGGTGCGGACCGCTCCGCTGTGGGATGCCGATGGCTCCCTCATCGGGGCCATGGCGTCGGTGGCCGACGTGACCGAGCTACGCGGGATGGAGCGGGTGCGGCGCGACTTCGTGGCGAACGTGAGCCACGAGCTCAAGACGCCGATCGGGGCACTCGGCCTCCTCACCGAGACGTTCCTCGCGTGCGACGACCCGGAGGTGGCTCGGCGGCTCGCCCGTCAGCTCGTGAAGGAGGTCGAGCGGCTCGGACGGATCGTCGACGACCTGCTCGACCTGAGCCGTGCGGAGTCCGACGACCGCACCGCGCGGGACCCGGCAAGGGTCCGCGACCTGGTGGGTGAGGCGGTCGCCCGGGTCGAGACGCTGGCCGCGGCGAAGCGCATCCCGGTGCGGGTCGGGCCGGTGGACGAAGCGCTCGCGCTCGTGTGCGATGCCGATCAGGTGGTCGGCGCGCTCACGAACCTGCTCGACAACGCGATCAGCTACTCCGCGGCTGGTCAGCCCGTCGAGGTGCGCGCCGACCGTGACGGCGATCGCGTCGTGGTGACGGTCGTCGACCACGGGATCGGGATCCCGTCGCGCGACCTGGAGCGGATCTTCGAGCGCTTCTACCGGGTCGACCGGGCGCGGAGCCGGGACACCGGGGGGACCGGGCTCGGCCTGGCCATCGTTCGTCACGTCGCCCAGGCTCACGGGGGCGAGGTGAGCGTCGAGTCGATCGAGGGTGAGGGCTCGACGTTCCGGCTCGTGCTGGGCGCGACGTCCCCGAGCGGGGCCGCCGCATGAGCACGCGCGGACCGACGATCCTGGTCGTCGAC
>BTUT01000445.1:0-3119 GCA_045862935.1 Acidimicrobiia bacterium | reverse complement strand
GGCCGGCCCCGCCCGAAGTCCACGAGATCGACCCGCATCTCCTCGGCCGACTGGTAGCGGACCTCCACGTCCTTGGTGAGCGCGGCGTTCACGATGGCCTGGAGCTGGCTCGGGATGTCGGGGACCCGGGCCGTCATCGGCGGCGGCACCTCGCGGACGTGCTTCATCGCCACCGCCACCGGGCTCTCCCCGGAGAACGGGGGCACCCCGCTCAGCATCTCGTAGAGCACCACGCCCAGCGAGTACACGTCGGAGCGGCCGTCGACGGGGTGGCCCTGCGCTTGCTCGGGTGAGAAGTAGGTGGCCGTGCCCATCACCGAGCCGGGCTGCGTGAGGCCCTGGTTCGCGTCGAACTGGTTCGCGGCGATGCCGAAGTCGGTGAGCTTCACCTGACCGGCGGCGGTGATCAGCACGTTGCCGGGCTTCACGTCGCGGTGGACGACCCCGCGCCGGTGGGCGTAGGCGAGCGCGTCGGCGAGCTCGGCCGCGATCCGGGCCGCGGCGACCGCGGGGATCGTGCCCTCGGCCCGGATGATGTCGCGCAGCGACCGTCCCTCGACGTACTCCATGACGATGTAGTAGGTGCCGCGCTCCTGGCCCCAGTCGTAGACCGCGGCGATGTTGGGATGGCTGATGCCGGCGGCGTTCTGGGCCTCGCGCCGGAACCGCTCGACGAAGCTCGGGTCGCGCGCGAACTCGGGGAACAGCACCTTCACGGCGACGCTGCGGCGGAGCTGGCGGTCGGTTGCGAGGTAGACGTCGGCCATCCCGCCGCGGGCGAGCTCGCGGTCGATCTCGTACCGATTGGCAAAGACCTCGCCCACTTGCGTCATTCGGCGCCTCACGCTACCGGCGCCGCCCGGCGACACCGCGTCACGTCCCCGTCACGCGCCGCGCGTGCGCGCGACTCGGGTGGTCACGTTGCGGGCGCGGGCACCCGTCACGCGCCGCGCGCGCGTGACGGTCGGGTTCAGGACGCGAGCGCCGCCCGGAGGACGTCGGCCGCGATCGGCGCGGCGACGGCGCCTCCGGTGGCCTCGCTCCCCAGTGAACCGCCGTTCTCGACGATGACCGCGACTGCATAACGCGGCGCGTCGGCGGGGGCGAACGCCACGAACCAGGCGTGCGGGTCGCCGCTCGCGTTCTGGGCGGTGCCCGACTTCCCGGCGACCGCGACGCCGGGGATCCGAGCGGCGGTTCCGGTGCCGCGCTCGACGACCGCGCGCATCATCGCGGTGAGGGCCTGCGCGGTGACGGGGGTCATCGCGGTCTTCCACGGGGTCGGCTCGATCCGGCGCACCACCTCGCCGTCGCGGTTGCGGATCTCGGCGACCGCGTGCGGCTCGAGCACGACCCCGCCCGCCGCCACGGACGCGGCGATCATCGCCATCTCGAGGGGCGACGTGGCGACGGTGCCCTGGCCGATCCCGGCGAACGCGAACAGCGGCGCGTCGGTGGCGAAGGTCTTGCCCTCCAATCCGGTGTTGGGCACCGCGCCGGGGTCGACGTCGAACGGGGGCGCGTCACCCTCGACGCCGAACCGCTCCATGCCCGGCGGGAACTGGTCGCCGAGCTGCAGGCCCATTTCGCCGAACGTGGTGTTGCACGACACCACGAAGCTCTCGAAGACGGTGCCGCCGCAGGTCGCGCCGCCGAAGTTCTTCAGGGTGTTGCTCGTGAGCGGCAGGTCGAGCTCGGAGCGGGTCGGGTAGACGGTCAGGGGAGTCGCGGTGCCGGTGTCGAACGCGACCGCGCTCGTGACGATCTTGAACGTCGAGCCCGGCGGGTAGATCTCGCGGAACGCGCGTGGCAGGTTGGGCTTCGCCGGGTCGGCCGTGAGGGCGGCGAAGTAGTCCGCGACGGCCTGGGTGTCGTGTCCCGCGAGCGGCTGCGGGTCGAACGTGGGGTTGGAGAACAGCGCGACGACCCCGCCCGTGGCGACGTCGAGCACGACCACGCTGCCGCGCTGGCCGCCGAGCGCGTCGGCCGCGGCCTGCTGCACCGACCGGCGCATCGCGAGCACGAGCGTCCCCGTGGTCTCCTTGCCCCGCAGCACGTCGCCGAGCCCGCGCAGCTCCGCCGCCCGGCCCGAGAGGACGGCGTTGTAGCTGCGCTCGAGGCCGGTGTTGCCGACGACGAACGACTGGTAGCCGACGGTTTGGGCGGTGAGCCCGCCGAACGGGTACTCGCGCTGGTACTCGAACTCCGTGCCGTCGTCCACCTCCACCGAGCGGGCGAGGACCTCCCCGTCGGCGGTGACGATCTCTCCGCGCGGGCGGTTGATGTCGCGCAGCACGGAGCGCAGGTTGCGCGGGTCGTTGTCGAGCTTGTCGGCCCGGATGATCTGCAGGTAGGTGAGCTGGCCGACGAGCACGAGCAACAGCACCACCACTGCGGTGCCGACGCGCCGGATGCCGCGGTCCATCGGTCGCTCGCCCGGCCGCCGCTACCGGTGCCGCGCGGGCACCGCAGTGGCGGACGCCGCGCCCATCGGCTCGAGCAACGCCGACGCGGGCGGCGTGGCCGCGTTGTCGGCCGAGATGCGCAGCAGCAGCGCGACGATCACGAAGTTGGCCACGAGCGACGAGCCGCCGTACGAGACGAACGGGAGCGTCACCCCGGTGAGGGGGATGACCCGGGTGACCCCACCGACGATCACGAAGGTCTGGATCCCGATGATCGTGGTGAGCCCGGCCGCGAACAGCTTGGCGAACGGTCGGTGGGCCTGCACGGCGATGCGGAACCCGCTCCCGCACATCAGCAGGACCGCGGCGATCACCGCGACGCCGCCGATGAGGCCGAGCTCCTCACCGATCGCCGAGAACACGAAGTCGGTGGTGACGTTGGGGATCGTCGTGGGGTTGCCGAGCCCGAGCCCCGTGCCGGAGAACCCGCCGCTCCCGAGTGCGAACATCGACTGGACGAGCTGGAAGCCCTCGTCCTGCGCGACCGGCCACGGGTCCTGCCAGGTGGCCACCCGCTCGCGCACGTGGTCGAAGAGCTGGTACGCGACGGCTGCGCCGCCGAGGAAGAGCCCCAGGCCGACCACGAGGTACGACGCGCGCTCGGTGGCGATGTAGAGCATCGCGGCGAACACCGCGAAGAAGAGCAGCGACGAC
>BTUT01000444.1:0-3129 GCA_045862935.1 Acidimicrobiia bacterium | reverse complement strand
GGCCTTGAGGGCGTACATCCCGCCCATGCAGAAGCCCATGACCGCGACCCGCACCACGTCGTCGTGCACCACGACGAAGTCGGCCGCCGCTTCGAGGTCGCCGATCTGGCGCGCGTCGTCGAGCTGCGCGACGTGATCCATGCGCACGGCCGGCTCACCCGACGCACGGACCTCGGGGGCTGCGCGGGCGAACGGCTCCGGGCAGCACACGGCGAAGCCGTTGGTGGCGAGACGCCGGCACAGGTCGTCGAACAGCGGGCGGATGCCCATGAGGTCGGGGTGGAGCGCGATCCCGGCAACCGGGAGGCCCTCGGGGCGGGCGTGGATGGCCTCGACCATCACGTCGTCGACCCCCCGGAGCACCACGCGCTCGACGATCGGTTCGTACGGGCCTTCGCGTAGCTCGCCCATCAGGTGTAGCGCTCCAGGATGCTCGTCTCGGCGAGACGCGCGAGCCCCTCCTTGATGGCGCGGGCTCGCGCTTCGCCCACTCCCTCCACCTCGGTGAGGTCGGCCGCGCTCGCGCGCATGATCTTCTGCAGGTTCGAGAATTGCTCGACGACGTGGTCGGAGACCAGCTCGGGCAGTCGCGGGATCTTGTGCAACAGGCGGAAGCCCCGGGGCTGGACCGCGGAGTCGAGGTCGAGCGGCCGCGGGAGGTGGAGGCCGCTCGCCACCTGATCGAGCTCGAGGAGGGTGTCGTCGTCGAGGCGGGCGAGCCGCGTGAGCACGTCGCCGAGGCCCCACTCCGGATCGGCGGTGAAGTAGTCCTTGGCGACGAGGCGGCGGTCGTCCTCGACGCCTCCCATGAGCTCCTCGAGCTGGAGCAGCACCAGGCGCCCGTCGGTACCCAGCTCGATCACGTACCCCTCGATCTCCTCGGCGATCCGCCGGACCATCTCGGCGCGCTGCAAGACCGTCGCGACGTCGCGGACGGTCACGAGATCCTCGACCTCGAGCGCCGACAGCGCGGTGCTCACCGCGTCGAGCCGGGTCTTGTACCGCTCGAGGATCTGGAGCGCCTGGTCGGCCCGGGCGAGGACCCGGGGCGTGGGCTCGAGCATCTTCTTCTCGCCGCTCACGTGCACCGCGACCTCGGAGCGGTCCTCCGAGATGGTGATCACCGGCACGCGGATCTGGCGCGCCACGCGCTCGGCGGTGCGGTGGCGGGTGCCGGTCTCGGAGGTGGGGATGTTCGGGTCGGGGACGAGGTGGACGTTCGCCCGCACGATGCGGCTGCAGTCGTCGCTGAGGATGATCGCCCCGTCCATCTTCGCCAGCTCGGAGAGCCGGGGCGGGGTGAACTCGGCGTCGAGCAGGAAGCCGCCCGAGCACACCGAGAGCACCTCGGGCCCGGAGCCCACCACGATCAACGCGCCCATGCGCGCCGACATGATCCGCTCGATCCCGGCGCGCAACGGGGTACCGGGCGCCGCGCGGCGCAGGGCGGCGAGCATCTCGTCGGAGCGCAGGTGGGTCCCCATGGCGGCGTCGCCGGCAGATGGACTGTCCGGCAGGTCCGAAACGATACCGCAGGGCGCGACCCGTACGGTTCGAGCCGGACGCGGGGTCAGGGTCTTCACGCGGCCTCCCATCCGCAGGGTCTCCACGCGGTCTCCCGTCCGACGGTCGTCACGCGGTCTCCCGTCCGAGCGCGGCATCGAGCGCATCGGCGACCGTCTCCACCGCCACGATGTCGACGCCGGGCGTCGCCGGCGTCGACATCGGGCCGACGACCCGGGTGAAGCCGAGACGGGCCGCCTCGGCGATCCGCAGCGCCGCGTGCCCGATGCCCCGAACCTCACCGCCGAGACCCACCTCACCGACCACGACGGTGTCGGGGTGGACCACCCGGTGGCATGCGACGCCGGCCACCGCCACCGCCACCGCGAGATCGACTCCCGGCTCCCCGACGCGGACGCCGCCCGCGAGGCTCGCGTAGACGTCGGCCCGTCGCGTGTCGACCCCCGCGTGGCGCTCCAGCACCGCGAGCAGCATGGCGAGACGGTTGGCGTCGAGACCGGTGGCCACCCGGCGCCCACCGTCGTCACGCTCGGCCACGAGCGCCTGCACCTCCACCAGCATCGGGCGCGCACCCTCGACGACCGCCGCCACCACCGAGCCCGCGCCGTCCGCACGGCGATCCGCGAGGAACAGCGCCGAGGCGTCGGACACCGCGACGAGCCCGGCCTCGGTCATCTCGAAGATCCCGACCTCGCTCGTCGATCCGAACCGGTGCTTGCGGGCGCGCAGGAACCGCAGCCCGTGGTAGCGGTCGCCCTCGAACGAGCACACCGTGTCGACCACGTGCTCGAGCTGGCGCGGCCCGGCGAGCGCGCCGTCCTTCGTGACGTGCCCGACGAGGATCGTCGCCATCGCCCGGTCGCGGGCGAGGCGGGTGAGGCGCGATGCGCACTCACGAACCTGACCGACCGATCCGGGCGTGCCGGGCAGATCCGGATCGGCGAGCGTCTGCACGGAGTCGACCGCGAGCACGTCGGGCCGCACCACGTCCGCGTGGGCCACCACACGGTCGAGGGACGACTCGGCCACGAGGAACAGCCCGGGATGGAGGGTGCCGAGGCGCTCGGCCCGGCCCCGCACCTGCTCCGGTGACTCCTCCGCCCCGACGAGCAGGCAGCGCCGGCCCGCCGCGGCGAGCCGGCCCAGCACCTGGAGCAGCAGGGTCGACTTACCGATCCCCGGCTCACCGCCGAGCAGCGTGGTCGACCCGAGCGTGAACCCACCGCCGAGGACGCGGTCGAGCTCGCCGATCCCCGTCGGGCACCGGGGTGCACCGGTCGCCGCGACGTCCACGATCGGCCGGGCGACGGTGTCGCCGAGATCGACGGCGAGTGCAGCTCCGGCGGCGGGCGGCGCGACCTCCACGACCGAGCCCCACTCCTCGCACACCGGGCAGCGGCCGAGCCAGCGCGGCGTCTCGGCCCCGCACCCGGTGCAGCGGTGGGTGACGCGGCCACGGGGCCGGGACGGGGTGCGAGCGGGGGTGCGAGCGGGGGTGTGGGCAGGGGTGTGGGCGGGCATGCCGGGAGCGTCGCACGCCCCTGTGACGGTCACGCCGGAGCCCGCCCCGGCGGCCGCCGCCGCCGAGCGTGACCTCCGCCCGTG
>BTUT01000443.1:0-3137 GCA_045862935.1 Acidimicrobiia bacterium | reverse complement strand
GCCGCCACCAGGAAGTGCCCCGACCCCATCGCGATGTCGGCGCAGCGGAAGTCGAAGAACGCGGCCGCAGCGGCCGCGTGGTCGTCGGCGTCGAGATGGGCCTGGAGCCGGGCCACGTGGTCGGTGAGCGCGGGCTCGAGCGCGTGGTCGAGCAGGTGCTCCACGGCGAACGGCTTGGTGAAGTAGGAGCCGGTGGCCTTGCGCGCCCCGGAGCGGTTGTGGAGGTACACGGTGCCGCCGGGCACCTCCACGGGTTGGCGCGCCTTCGCCGGCACGTACGTGCCCTTGGCGTCGACGGTGAGATCAGCGGGCGCGACCGACAGCTGCGACTCGAGGAGGCCCTCGTAGATCGTGCCGAACTCGCGCACCGAGAGGCTGCGGAAATCGACCGGGCCGAAGGCGTCGTCGGCGGTGTCGACCAGCAGCGCGACCAGGGCCGGTCCGTACTCGCCGTTGGTGAGGCGCATGCCCGCGATCGCCGCGCCCGACGGGTTGGTGCCGGCGTCGGACGAGAACAGACCGCCGTTGTAGGGCGGGACGCCCCAGCCCGCGTTGCCGCGGTCGACCGCGTCCCAGATCTGCACGACGTCGTCCCACAGGTCGGTGGCCGCGGGGTCGTAGGGCTCGCGGTCGTGGTTGAGGTCGTCGGCGAGGAGACGGGCGATCCGCTTGAGGCTGTGGTCGCGGTAGCGGTCGTTGGTGCGGTAGGGAAGGAGCTCCTTGTCCTCGCCGTACGCCACGAACAGCAGCCGGAACAGGATGTGCAGCGTCTGGTCGTAGGCGGCGGCGAGGGCGTCGTCGTCGGGCTCGGGGCCGATGCGCGCCGCGACCGCGGTGGCGAGCGTGGGCACCGCTTCCCGGTAGACGCGCTCGCGCAGGCGCGAGGCGAGGTCGGCGGCGAAGTCGGCCGAACGGTCGAGGATCTGCTCGAGCGTGCCGCCGTCGGCGAGGGCTTCGGCCGAGAACAGCAGGTGCAGGTAGCCCGCCAGGTCGTCGGGGAGGATCGCGAGGTTGAGCTCCACGAAGGTCTGCGACGGGCCGCGGCGCCCCACGCCGGTGTCGGGCCGCGCCGCGTAGAGCCGGATCTCGGGGCCGCGGGTGAGCACCACCCAGGACAGGTGCTCGCGCTCGGCGAGGGCGAGTGCGTGCGAGACGGGCGACACGCCCTCGAAGCGGTCGCCGGGCGCCTCGAACGTCTCACCCTCGTCGAGGAACACCGCGACCGCCCGCCGATCCTGACCCGCGGTGAGCACGCTCGCGTTCACCGAGAGCTGCTGGACGGAGAAGCCCAGCGCCTCGACGAGCGAGCGCCCGCGCAACGCGAGCGCAGGGCGCGCGGTGGTGGTGGCGCCGGCCCAGTCGGCGCGCGACGGGACCCCGACGCGCAGCTCCTGGGTGGCGAGGAGGCCCGCGTTCACCACGCCGGGGAGCTCCGACTCCACCTCGGGCAGCATGCGCAGCAGGCACCGCTGCGCGGCGTGCCGGTCGGGTTCGGCGAGGGCGGCCGCGGCGAGCCGCTCCACGCGCCCGGGCTCCAGGCCGAGGTGCACCGGCGGGTGCTCGCCGCTCGGGCCGCACACCGCGACCTTCGGGCCGGTAGGCGTGGGGTAGCCCACCGCGAGGAGCACCGGCGACGGTCGGCCACCCTGGCGCACCCGCCACGCCCGGCTCACGTCGGCCTTGGTGGGGGGCCGGGCCGTAGAGGCGACCGCGACCTCGAGTCCGAAGTCGGCGTCCTGCACGAAGACCCGTCCGGCGACGATCGCGGCAGGGAGGTCGGCCGACGCGCTCCACGGCACGGGATCGCGATCGAGCAGGAAGTCGTCGAACCACTCGGTCATGCCCGACCCCCGCTCGTCGCTCCCCGTACCGCTGCCCGGCGTCACGCGTGCGATGCCGGCGTCATCGTGACACGCGCCCGGGACTCGTGCCCGTTCGCGCCAGGGGGGGTCCGGCACGGCAGCGTGGCGGGTGCTCCGGCGTGGCGGGCGGTTCCGCGGAACCGCCCCACGCCCGCGTCCACCACCCCGTCCTCATCGGCACTTGGCGTCAGCAGCCCTGCACACTCGCCGGTCTGCTGACGCCGAGACGTGGTGAGTGGGGTCTACTCGATGCCCTCGAGGAGGGCGCGCAGGGTGGCCGACCACTCGCCGGGCTTCGGGAGCTCGACGTCGGCGGCTTCGAGCACGCCGAGGCCCAGCTCCATCGCCCAGAGCATGGTGACGAGCGTGCCCATGTCGACGTCGGAGAACGCGCCCTCGTCGGCCTGCACGCGCGCGTAGATCGCGCGCCACTCCGCGAGCTTGGCCTCGTACACCTCGCCCAGCGTCTCGCGGGCCTCGTCGTCGACGTGCGCGGCGTGCGCGCCCTCCACGAGCAGCGCGCGCAGGCCGGCGCGCGACCGGTAGGCGCGCGCCTGGCGGGCGAGGTAGTCGGTGAGCCCGATGGTGCCGTAGCTCGGGCCCTCGAGGTCGGTGGCGATGCGATCGACGATCGCCGCGGCGAGGAGGTGGGCCTTGTTGCGGAAGTGCCCGTAGACCGCGCCGGTGGTGACGTCGTTCTCGCGGGCGAGGTCGCGCACCGAGACCGCGCCGTAGCCCTCCGCCTCGAACCGCTGGCCCGCGGTGCGCACGAGCGCGTCGCGCGTGGCCTGGGCCTTCTCGCTCGCGGGGACGCCGAGGGCGGTCACTTGAACATGCCGCCCGACACCGAGAGGTCGTCGCCGGTCACGAACGACGACGCGTCGCTGATCAGGTAGCACACCGGCCCCACGATCTCGTGCGGCTCGGCGATGCGCTTCTGGAACGTGCCCCCGGCGACCAGATCGAGGAACCCCGGCGCGGTGCGCTCGCCGCCTTCCATCATCTCGGTCAGGAACGGCCCGGGTGCGAGGAAGTTGACCCGGATCCCGTGCTGCGCCCACTCGCTCGCCTGGCTCTTCGTGAGGTTCAGCAGCGCGGCCTTCGACGCGCCGTACGCGCAGATCGCGCCGCCCCCCGAGTACGCCCCCATGGTTCCGATGTGGACGATGCTGCCCCGGCCCTGCTCCTTCATCACCGGGAACACGCACTGGCTCAGGCGCAGCGGACCCTCCAGGTTCACCGCGAACACCTTGCGCCAGTAGTCGAGCGTCATGT
>BTUT01000442.1:0-3145 GCA_045862935.1 Acidimicrobiia bacterium | reverse complement strand
GGGCTTCTTCACCCGGGGCGGAGGAGCCGGTCGCGCGGGCCGCGACTTCGTGACGAGCCCCGAGGTCGGGTCGTTGTTCGGCATGGTGGTCGCCCGGGCGCTCGACGACGCGTGGCGCCGACTCGGAGCCCCGGACCCGTTCGTCGTCGTCGAGGCGGGAGCCGGTCGGGGACGGCTCGCGGCCGACGTGCTGCGCGCCCAGCCCGAGTGCTCCCCGGCCCTTCGCTACGTGCTCGTGGAGCGGTCGGGTCCGCTGCGTGACGAGCAGCGCGAGCGCCTGGCGCTCGAGCCACCCGACGAGGTGCTCGGCGGGTTCCGGGCCCTCGACGGTGAGGCCCCCGAGCCCCAGTCGGGGCAGGGCCCGATCGTCACGGCCCTCGACGAGCTGCCCGCGATGCGCGTCGTCGGCGTCGTCCTGGCCAACGAGCTCTTCGACAACCTCACGGTGTGCGTGGTGGAGCGGACCGCTGACGGTTGGCGTGAGGTCCGGGTCGACACCGACGACGAACGGTTCGTCGAGGTGCTCGTCCCGGCGTCGCCGGTGCTCGCCGCCGAGTCCGACGCGGTGGCCGAGGGAGCCGTGGTCCCGGTGGGCGCACGCCTGCCGGTCCCGCTCGCGGCTCGGGCCTGGTTGGAGTCGGTGGGGGCGATGCTGCACCGCGGCGACGTGATCCTCTTCGACTACCTCGACACGGCGTCGTCGCTGGCCGCTCGCGGGCAGGAGTCGTGGATGCGGACGTACCGCGCGCACCAACGGGGTGGGGACGCGCTCGAGGCGCCCGGATCGCAGGACATCACCTGCGACGTCCCGCTCGAGTACGTCCGACGCGTGAGCGCGCGGGTCGGGTTGCCCATCGTGGAGTACCTCCCGCAGCGGGAGTGGATGGGCCGGCACGGCATCGCCGAGCTCGTGGCCGAGGGCGATCGCATCTGGCAGGAGGGGGCGGCCCGGGGTGATCTCCAGGCGCTGGCCGGGCGGAGCCGCGGGGTCGAGGCCGCGGCGCTCACCGACCCCGGCGGCCTCGGCGCTCACCGCGTGCTCGTGCTCCGCCGCGTCGCACCCGGATAGCCTGCCGATCCGTCGACGTTCCGCACACCTTCTCACGCTCAGCCCGCTTCCGGATCGGCAACCAGGAGCCGCGACGATGTCCGACGCCATCGAGTCCTTGCTGGAGGAGGGCCGCACCTACCCTCCGCCCCCGGAGTTCGCGGCCGCCGCGCGCGTCCACGACGAGGCGGTCTACGCCGCGGCCGAAGCCGACCCGGAGCGCTTCTGGGCGCAGCAGGCCGGCGAGCTGCTCGACTGGTTCGAGCCCTGGCACACCGTGTGCGAGTGGGATCCGCCCGACGCGAAGTGGTTCGTGGGCGGCTCGCTCAACGTCGCGTACAACTGCCTCGACCGCCACGTCGCAGCCGGTGCCGGCGACGTCGTGGCGTACCACTGGGAGGGCGAGCCCGGCGACACACGCACGATCACCTACGCGGAGCTCCTCGACGACGTGAGCCGCCTCGCGAACGCGCTGAAGGCGCTCGGAGTCCAGCGCGGCGACCGCGTGAACGTGTACCTCGGGATGGTGCCCGAGCTCCCGATGGCGTTGCTGGCGTGCGCGCGGATCGGTGCCGTGCACTCGGTCGTGTTCGGCGGGTTCTCGTCCAATTCGCTGCGCGACCGGATCAACGACGCGCAGGCGAAGGTGCTCATCGCCGGCGATGGCGCGTGGCGACGCGGGCAGATCGTGCCGCTGAAGGAGACGGTCGACACCGCGCTCGCGGAGTGCCCCACCATCGAGAAGGTGCTCGTGCTGCAGCGCACCGGCCAGGACGTCCCCATGACCGAGGGGCGCGACGTCTGGTGGCACGACCTCGTGCCGCAGCAGTCCACCGACTGCCCGCCCGAGCACATGGACGCCGAGGACCTCCTCTACCTGCTCTACACGTCGGGCACCACCGCCAAGCCCAAGGGCATCATGCACACCACGGGCGGTTACCTCACCCAGGTCGCGTACACGCACCGGGAGGTGTTCGACCTGCGCCCCGACACCGACGTGTACTGGTGCGCGGCCGACGTGGGCTGGGTCACCGGCCACTCCTACATCGTCTACGGCCCGCTCGCGAACCGGACCACGAGCGTGATGTACGAGGGGTCCCCCGACTTCCCCGACAAGGACCGCATGTGGTCGATCGTCGCGAAGTACGGCGTGACGATCCTGTACACCGCACCGACGGCGATCCGCACGTACATGCGCTGGGGCCCCGAGCACCCGCAGCGTCACGATCTGTCGTCGCTCCGACTGCTCGGGACGGTGGGGGAGCCGATCAACCCCGAGGCCTGGATCTGGTACTGGCAGCACATCGGGGGCGGGCGCTGCCCCGTGGTCGACACGTGGTGGCAGACCGAGACCGGGGCGATCATGCTGAGCCCGCTCCCGGGAGTCACGACCCTGAAGCCGGGGAGCGCGACCTTCCCGCTGCCGGCCATCGGTGCCGACGTCGTGGGCAGCTCCGGCCAGTCCGTGGGCGTGCCCGGCGGGGGCTATCTCGTGATCACGCGCCCGTGGCATGCGATGCTGCGCGGGATCTGGGGTGATCGCGAGCGCTACGGGGCCCGCTTCTGGGCCCGCTTCGAGGGGCGGTACTGCCCCGGTGACGGTGCGAAGCGCGACGACGACGGCTACTACTGGCTCCTCGGCCGGGTGGACGACGTCATGCTCGTGTCCGGGCACAACATCTCCACGGCCGAGGTGGAGCACGCGCTCGTGGGTCACCCGGCGGTCGCCGAGGCCGCGGTGGTGGGCCGGACCGACGCGACCAGCGGTCAGGCGGTGGCCGCGTTCGTGATCCTGCGCGGGGGCGTCGAGCCCTCCGACGACCTGGTCGCCGAGCTGCGCGACCATGTCGGCACGACCATCGGGCCGATCGCGAAGCCGAAGTCGATCCTCTTCACCGACGACCTCCCGAAGACGCGCTCGGGGAAGATCATGCGCCGCCTGCTGAAGAACGTGAGTGAGGACGAGGCCCTCGGCGACACGACCACGCTGGCCGATCCGGGCGTCGTCGAGAGCATCAAGGCGCGGTACCTCGCCCAGCCGGCCGACGACGAGGAATGAGCGAGCGCGAGCCGTCCGCCGGGTCCGCCGACTCCGCC
>BTUT01000441.1:0-3148 GCA_045862935.1 Acidimicrobiia bacterium | reverse complement strand
ACCAGGGTGGGGAATTTCGATGAGCAACCCTGGGGAACTCCAGCGAGCGGCGTCACTTGCTCAGCCGCGGTCCTTGCGGCCGTGGCGGCCTCGGGCCGACTCGAGCGCGGGCGCGTAGTCCGCAGCAGAGTCGTTGTAGAGCCCGAGCGCGCTGGTCTCCGCAGTCAGCTGGTCGAGCGCAGCCCGCTGTGCGGCGTGTCGCCGTGCTCGATAGTCGAGGACATCCTGGAGCCGCACGCGGCGGTGCCGGTTGGGCTGGGCGAACGGGATGGCGCCGGCCTCGAGGAGCTTCACGAGGGTCGGCCGGCTCACGTCCAGTAGGTCCGCGGCCTCCTGAGTGGTGAGCACCAAGTTCTGGGGTGCGACATGCACGGCCTTGCCTTGCCGCAGTGCCTCCACCGCTTGGCGGAGCACGCGATCCATCTCCGGGGGAAGCGGCGCCCGCTCGCCGTCCTGGTCGACGAGGATGCCGGGCTCGGGGTGGCTGTCGAGGAAGCGCGTCAACTCGAGCATCGGGGTGAGGTCCTTCGGCGGGAAGACGAGGTCGTCCTCCCGGCCGTGCTCGATGCTGGCGCTCATCTAGCGAGGCTAACCCGGAATCGAAAGAATCGAAAGTCACCCCTGTCCGGATGTTCTCTACAAAGTGGTCGCTGAAATGCCTACAATCTGGTCACTGGATTGGCCACGAATTGGAGCCTGACAGTGCCGTACCTGCCCAGAGTCGTCGACGCCGAGCTGAATGTTCGCCTCGCCGCTGCCGGTGCCGTCGTCATCGAGGGACCCAAGGCGGTCGGCAAGACGGAGACCGCGCGTCAACGAGCAGCGAGCTCGGTCCTGCTGGACGTCGACGAGAATGCCCGCCGAGCGGCTGCGGTGGATCCGGGCCTCGTGCTCGATGGCCCGGTCCCGCGACTGATCGACGAATGGCAGGTCGAACCGGGCCTGTGGAACCACGTCCGTCGCGCCGTCGACGATCGAGGCCTTCCCGGCCAGTTCATGCTGACCGGCTCGGCCGTACCGGCCGACGACGTCGCCAGGCACACCGGGGCCGGCCGGTTCTCGTTCCTGCGGATGCGCCCCATGACCCTCTTCGAGAGCGGGCACACGAACGGTGCAGTGTCGCTCGCGGCTTTGCTGGCAGGCGAGCCTCCCCGTTCCGATGATCCCGGTCTGACGGTGCGCGACCTCGCGGATCGCATCACCGTCGGTGGCTGGCCGGCCCAGCAGGGTCGTCGCGTCGCCGACGCTTCCCGTGCGGCGCGCGACTACCTCGCGCAGATCCGCGAAGTCGACGTCTCGCGCGTCGCCGGGTCGAGGCGGGATCCGGCGCGTATCGAGCGACTTCTCCGCTCGCTTGCTCGCAACACCGCGACGGAGGTCGCGATCACCGTTCTCGCGACCGATGCCGGAGGTGCAGACGACCCGCTCGCGCGGCACACCGTCGCCGAGTACCTCACGATCCTCGAGCGCTTGATGGTCATCGAGGACCAGCCGGCATGGGCGCCGCACCTGCGCTCGCGAGCGATCCTTCGCACGTCACCGAAGCGACACTTCGTCGACCCGTCGCTCGCCGTCGCGGCGCTCGCCGCCGGACCCGATCGCCTCCTCGCGGATCTCAACCTCCTCGGGCTCCTGTTCGAGTCCCTCGTGATCCGTGACCTCCGCGTGCTCGCGCAGCCGCTCGACGGACAGGTGCTCCACTACCGCGACAGCTACGGCGTCGAGGCCGATGCCGTCGTGCAGTTCGCCGACGGTCGGTGGGGTGCGTTCGAGGTCAAGCTCGGTGCTGGTCTCGTCGACGAGGGCGCCGAAGCCCTCCTGCGGTTCCGCAGATCGATCGACACCTGCAAGAGTGGGAAGCCGTCGGTGCTCGGCGTCATCGCGGGAACGGGCTTCGGCTACGTCCGCCCCGACGGCATCGCCGTGATCCCGGTTGGCTCGCTCGCGCCCTGACTGCCGGTTACATCTCGTCGTCGAACACGGTGAGCCGGCCGGCACGGAGGTTGGTCTCGAACTCGCTGGGGTCGAACACCTCGGGGTCGAACGGGCGACCGATCCACTCGCGTCGTCGGTCGTGCTCGGGGTGAGTCAGGTCGGCGAGGATCACCAGCAGCTCGCGGTAGCCCCACGGGCCGCCACAGTCCTCCGGCGGGCAGGCACGCCGCCCGTCGATGCACGCCGGGACGGTGGCAACGGAGTTCGCCGGCAGCACCTTCTCGACCGTGACCTCGTGCTCCCAGCCGTCGCCGAAGTCGTAGGTGTAACGGAACGACGAGCCCTCGCCGCCGATCGCATCGAGGCGCATGCGCCACTCGTCGCGAGGCGGCTCACCCCAGTCCTCGTCGGGATCGGGAACGCCGTAGCGAACGGGCCCGACCTCGAACTCGTGCAGGTGGTAGTTCCACCACCCGAACGCCGCCTGGATGACCTCGTGGACGTGGTCGAGGGTGCTGTCGCCCGCGACCAGCACGCGGCGCCAGATCGGCGGCTTCGTGTCGAGCAACGTGACCTTGAGCTGGAACACGGCTCCGGGCGCGGGGGCGGGCGCCGACGGAGCCGGAGCGGTCCGGGCACCTGGGAACGCGATGACCTTGCCCATCGGCGAGGCACCGCCCAAGAACGCCGACAGCGCACGATCGGCGGAACCCTCCTCCAACTTCCCGATGATCATGCTCGACAGGCGCAACGAGAGGCCCTCGAGATCGTGCTGCCCTCCTTCCAGAGCCACTCGCCGTGGAACGCGAACTCGTTTCATCACGCCGACCACGCGCCGATCGTCCGTCGCCGCGATCCGCACATCACCCATCGCCTCACGTTCCGCAGCCAGGAACGACCCGTCGACACCGTGCCGGCGCAGGACCGCCTCGATCGCGGCGGGCGCCCGCTCCAGCAGAGTCGCGGCGGGTGCGAGCTCCATGAACACCGGGAGCAGCGTGCACCGGTCGACCAGCGGCGCGACCTGCGGGCGCTCCCGCAAGCTCCGGGTCAGTCGTGCGGGGTGTGGAGACGGGTGGCCAGCCGGGCGAAGATCTCCGCCTGCTCGATCGCGTCGTCGAGGGCGTGGTGGGTGTGCGGACGGTGGCTGCGCAGGTCCGGCGGCAGCGCGCCCTTGCCCACCCCGGCGATGGGGACCCCCAGGGCGGTGGCC
>BTUT01000440.1:0-3150 GCA_045862935.1 Acidimicrobiia bacterium | reverse complement strand
GGTCATCGCCTGGGGGAACTTCGGCGCGCGCCCGAACCCGCCGAAGCGCCCATCGAGCTGGGACAGCGCCCGCTCGACCGCGCGGTCGATCGCCGCGGGATCGAGGGGCGCGCCGGTGTCGAGCGAGGAGCCCGCGGCTCCGCCTCCGGGATCCGGGTCCGGGCTCCCGATCCGGGTTGCTCGTGCGATCACGTCGCGCAGCTCGGCCGCCTGCGACGCGACGTCGTCGCGCCGGTTGCGCCACGCGTCGTCGACCGCCTCCATGACCCGGACGAACCCGGGCATGCCCTGGCGATCCTCCTTGGGGAAGTAGGTGCCGCCGTAGAACGGCCGTGCGTCGGAGTCGAGGAACACGGTCATCGGCCAGCCGCCGCGTCCGGTCATGGCCTGCACGGCCTGCATGTAGACGGCGTCGACGTCGGGTCGCTCCTCGCGGTCCACCTTCACGTTGACGAACAGGCGGTTCATCACCGCGGCGACCTCGGGGTCCTCGAACGACTCGTGCGCCATCACGTGGCACCAGTGGCACGAGGAGTAGCCCACCGACAGCAGGATCGGCTTGTCGTCGGCCCGCGCGGCGGCGAACGCGTCCTCCCCCCACGGGTACCAGTCGACCGGGTTGGCGGCGTGCTGACGCAGGTACGGGCTCGTCTCGGTCGCGAGACGGTTCATGGTCGTCCCCCCAGCTCGGCGGCGAAGGCGCCCGCGGTGAGCGGCGCGCCCGTGGCGTGCTCGACCAGGTGGTCCCAGCGCGCGCTCGCCGCCGGACGGAAGACGCGGTCGCGCAGGAGCGCACCGGCTGCGGGGTGGTCGACGAGACCGCCGACGCGGGTGCGCAGCGCGGCCGCGAGCTGGGAAGCGAACAGCTCGCCGTAGAGGTAGTTCTGGTAGTAGACGGGGACGACCGCGAGGTGGATCTTGGCGGCCCAGTCGGGTGCTCGGCGTCCGGCTGGGCGGCGCACCAGCTGGAACCGCTCGACGAGGTCCCACCAGATCCGGTCGAGGTCGGCGTCCGGATCCGCGTACAGCCGGCGCTCGAAGTGGGTGACGACGAGCACCCAGCGGGCGAACACGAGCAGCGCGGCCCGCTGGGCGCTTCGGAGCCGGGGTGCGAGGTCTTGCAGGGTCGCAGCAGGCACGCCGGCGACGTCGCGGAGCCACAACGGGTCACGCACCAACCGGCCGAACAGCATCGCGATGCCTTCGGTGGTGCACGGGTGCGCGGGCTCGCGCAGCAGCCACGGGAGCGAGCGGTCGAGCTCCAGGTCGTAGGTCGCGTGGCCGAACTCGTGGAGCATCGTGTCGGCCCAGCGCTCGTTGGGCTCGAGGTTGGCGAGCACGCGCACGTCCCCCGAGCGGTCGAGGTGGATGCAGAACGCGTGCTGGTTCTTCCCCGCGCGCGGGAGCAGGTCCGAGGCGGCGAGCGCGGACCCGATGTCGAGTCCGAGCGCGTCGAAGGTGCGGACGGTGAGCGCTTCGAGGTCGGCCGCCTCGAAGCAGGGATCGAGGTCCACCGCGCCCTCGATGGGCGTGTCCTGGAAGAAGGGATCGTCGAGGTGCCACGGCGCGAGCTGGTCGGGTGCGATCCCGAAACGGAGCGCCAGCCGGTCGTCGAGCGCCGCCTTCCACTCGCGGAACGGCGTCGCGGTGAGCTGGTCGACCTCGTCGAGCGTGGTGAGCAGCCGCGCTTCGTCGAGCTCCCCGGCGGTGAGCGCGAGGGCGAAGTGGTCGCGGAAGCCGAGCGCGCGCGCGGCTTCGTTGCGCAGACGGGCGAGGGCGCGGACGTCGTCGGCGACCTCGGCTCCGACCTGCTTCCCCGCCTCCCAGGCCTCCCGGCGCTCCGCGGAGTCGTTGCTCCGCCGCAGGACGTCGAGGAGCGCGTTGTCGTCGACGGGGTGCCCGCCGAGCAGGGCACGGAACTCGGTGAAGCGCGTGTCGACCGCGGACTCGCGCTCGGCGAGCGACCGACGCAGCTCGCCGGGGACCTGGTGGGTGAGCATCGCGTCGTGGAGGCGGGCCAGGGCGCGCCGGGTGGACGACGGCTCGGTGGGGTCGGAGGCGACGCGGTCGCGAGCGGTGCGGACCTCGGCGAAGGCTTCGGGGTCGGCGAGGGCCTCGCGGAGCGCGAGGTCGGCCGCGGTCCGGCGGTCGCCGGCCTCCGGCGAGGAGTGGGTGCTCGCCTCCCACCACGCGAGCGCCAACGCGTGGTCGAGGGGCGCGAGCCGCGCGGTGACCCGCTCGACGAGCTGCGTCGCGGCCGAGCTCATCGTGCCGTCCGCGTCGTCGGGGGGCGAGCGGGCGCGGCGGCCACGGTGATGATCGCCTCGTCGGCGCAACGGATGGGCTCGGGGACGCCGCGGGCGCGCAGGGCTTCGATCACCTCGCGCTCCACCGTGGCGAACTCGTCATCACCCAACGACGCCCGCGCGAAGCGGGCGCGCGCGCCCGTGTGGACGCGCTGCAGCCAGTCGGCGTGCGCGAGCGGGTAGCGGTACGCGCGCCCGAACAGCTCCACGACCCGCAGCCCGACCTCGGCCACGGCGAGGCGCACGCGCGCCGGGTCGCTGAACCACTCCTCCCACGGCAGCGCGTCGGTGGCCGCGTGGTCCATCTCGTCGAGGTCGAGACGCCGGGCCACGACCTCGTCCCACACCGCGTGCGCGGCGCGCTCGCCGGTGTCGTCGATGCCGGGTGAACCGTCGACGCGGCCCCAGGTGGAGATCCCGAGCCGGCCGCCGGGGCGAAGCACACGGGCCAGGTCGGCGAGCGCGGGCCGGTAGTCCACGAAGTGGCCGATCACGAGGCTCGCGATCACGGCATCGAAGCGGTCGGCTGCGAACGGGAGTCCGGGCGCGGATCCCACGACGGGCTCCACACGGGACCGGCGGGCATGGGCGAGGAGCGCGGGCGACGGATCGAGGGCCACGACCCAGCCGGTGGCCCCGGCGGTCGCCGCGGCCGCAGTGGACGCGACGCCCGCGCCTGCGCCGACGTCGAGGACGCACGCCCCGAACGGCGGGGCCACCGCGTCGACGAGATCCCGGGCGAGCTGCGCGTGGCAGATGGCGGACATGCGCGCGTACGCGTCGGCGACGTCGTCGTAGGTGCGCCACCCCGCGTCCACGCCCACCCCGCCAGCGTACGGACTCC
>BTUT01000439.1:0-3155 GCA_045862935.1 Acidimicrobiia bacterium | reverse complement strand
GTGCACCAGGAGGAGGTCCGGGCTGATGCCGTACGCACGGAGCCCCGGAACGTGGGCGTCTCCGAGCGCCGGTGACGACCTCCTCGACGGTCGCCCGCGTGACCGGCGCCCGAAGGTCCTCCTCGAGTACGCCGACTACGGGGTGGCCTTCGCCGCGGAGCGGATCCTGGAGCGGCACGGCTACGCCGTGGCGGTGTGCGGCGGCCCGGATCACCTCCGCGGCCGCCAGTGCCCACTCGTGGCCAGCGGGACGTGCCCGCTCGTCGAGGGCGCCGACGTCGTGCTCAACGGTCTCGACCTCACCCGGCGCGAGAACCGGGCGGTCCTGGCGGCCGTGCGGGGAGCGTCGGGGGAGCGGCGGGTGATCGTCGAGGTGTCGGAGCCGGTGAGCGCGCGCCATCGCGAGCTGCTCGAGGGCACCGAGATCGTCCTGTTCCCGATGCGAGCCCACGACCTCGTCGAGGCCGTGGAGCACTCGCTCGAGCGTCGTTCGTCATGAAGGCGGCACACGTTGGGGGGTGTGTGATGGCAGAGAACCCGATCCCGAGATGGCCGGAGGGTACGGGCGGTCCCCGTGCCCTGGTCGAGTGCGAGGATCCCGCGATCCAGGACGGCCTGACGCGCGTGCTCGCGGAGCGGGGCTACCAGGTGGCGTCGTGCAGCGGGCCGCAGGCCCGCGCCGCGCACGAGTGCCCTCTCGTGGAGCACGGCGAGTGCGGGCTCGTCCACGATGCCGACGTGGTGGTGCACGCCCTCGACGCGTCCGATCCCGGCAACCGCGCGATCCTCTCGTCGATCCGCGAGTGGTCTCCCGACGTGCCGGTGATCGTCGAGGTCTCCGCACACACCTCCCACGTGGCCGACGTCGCGGAGGGCTGCGAGCCGGTGGCGTACCCGATGACCGGTGCGTCGGTCGTCGACGCCGTCCAGCGCGTCACGCACCGCTGATCCACCCCCACCCCCCATCCGTCCCACGGGCCGCCCCCGTCGTGTCCGTCGCGTCCGTCGCGGAGAGGTCCCCGTTGCTGGCGCACGACCCCCGGCGAGCGCGACGCTGTGCGGTGGCCCATCGGCGAACGAAGGGGGACGACGGTGGCCGGATTGCTGAAGAAGAGCTTCGACGCGCCCGACGAGACGCGCACACCCGACAAGACGGAGATCCACGTCGTGGACCTCGGCGGCGTGAAGGCGGCGCACATGACCTTCCAGCCGGGATGGCGTTGGTCGGAGTGCATCAAGCCCTTGGCGGGAACCGACTCCTGCCAGGCGCACCACGAGGGCACGATCGTCCAGGGCCGGATGCACGTGGTGCACGACGACGGCACCGAGATGGAGATCGGTCCGGGTGACGCGTACGTGATCAACCCGGGGCACGACGCGTGGGTGCTGGGCGACGAGGCGGTCGTCGGCTTCGAGTTCGACAGCAGCGCCGCCACGACCTACGGCACCTCCGGCTGATCCGGGCGCTCAGCCGGGCGCTCAGCCGGGCGCGGGCGGGGTCGGCGTCTCCCGCCCCACGAGCCCGCCGACCGCGGCCGTGACCGCGCGGGCCACGGTCGCGGCGACGTCGGGTTCGTCGCCGCCGGACGCGCCGGGCGGCGTGGTGAGGGCCGACAGCACCATGAGCGCGCGCCCGCCGATCCGCGCGATCACGCCATCACCCCGGGGAGCACGGTAGGCCTCGTCGCCGACGTCCACCCGGCGAGCCGTGTCACGCAGCCGGTCGACCTCCGCGACGGGGACCCAGGCGGCGATCACGCGTCCGCCGTCGTCGGTGACGAACGTCTGCGACGCGCCGGCGAGCGCCAGGGGGTAGGCGGAGGCGTCCGTCGCGAGGTGGACGGGCTGCCCCACGGCCGCGCTCACCATGACCGCGTCGGGCAGCGGCGGGAGCGGGGTCTCGCCGCTCGTCTCGGGGTGGACGACGATCGTGGGTGTCTCCCGCGTGCCGGTGTCGGCGGCCTGCACCACGGTGAGCTCGCTCACGTGGTGCAGCACGCGCGAGACGTGGGCGCGCACGGTGTCGCCTTGGGCCGCGGGAGGCGCCTGGCCCATGCGCCACGCGCGCACCCGGTCGGTGGTGCCGTCGTCCACCGCGAGGTGCCAGTACGGGTCGTCGTCGTTGCGCTCGCGGATCCGCAGCACGCGTCCCTGCACCGTGCGCCGCGGTCGCACCAGGTCGACGAGGCCGGTGACGAGCATGACCAGCCCGATGCACACCACGAGCGCCGCGAACGCGAGGACCGCGCCGAGGGTCACTCCGACGACGACGCGCACCGCGTCGGGCACCGCGTCGGCGGTCGCGAGATCGCCGAGGAAGTCGAGCACGGCGTGGGTGATGGCGATCGCCGTGGGCGCCGTGACGATCCCGAACGCGGTGACGGCCAGCCCGGTGAGGGCGACGAGCGCGGGTGACCGTCCGTACCCGGGCGGGATCACGTCGGGATAGCGGATCCGCACGCGCCGCCATCGGTTGCCCACCGGGCTCCAGGCCTCACGTTCGCGCTCGGCTCCGAGCGGCAGGGTCTCGACCGCGAGCTCCGCCTCGCCCATCGCCGCCCCGTACGCCAGCAACCGGTCCCAGATGGCCACGGCGGCGGGTGGCTGGGTGGCGAACACCGGGTCGTCCGCGAGCATGGTGCGCAGCCCGAGCCAGCGCGCCGCGACCGCCCGACCCTCGGGTGTGTCCCGCTCGCCCCGGAGCACGGCCGCCGCGCAGATCAGCGTGGACGCGCTCACGACCGCCAGGGCGATCGCGGTCCCGAGGGGGTCGTCGTCGGTGTCCTCCTTCGAGAGCGTCGTGGCCGCGATCCCGACGGTGAGGCCCACGACGACCCCCAGCGCGCCGAGGGCCGACCGGGCGCCCACGGCCCAGCGTGGTCGCGACAGCCCGCGCCGGCGCGCGTCGTCCACGACTCCGGCGCGGAAGCTGCGCCACCATCGCTGCGCGGCCGCGTCGGGGCCGGTGGTGAGCGCGTCGGCGGGCACGAGCCCGTGGGTGGTCTGCGCCGAGAGCCCGCGCACGTGGTCGAGCACCAGGCGCTCGTAGTCGGTGAGGCCGCCCTCCTCGGGACCGTGCTCGCGCACGCGCACGAAGGTGTGGGGTGGGAGCCACTCGACCGACACGAAGCCCCGTGCCGCGAGGTCGAGCAGGG
>BTUT01000438.1:0-3163 GCA_045862935.1 Acidimicrobiia bacterium | reverse complement strand
GTGGAGATCGCCGAGAGCCTGCGCGACGTCGAGCTCCCGGACGATCCGAAGCTCGCGATCGCCACCTGGAACCGCACGCTCAACGACGCGGTGGTGCAGTGGCACCGCGGTCGCGGCTCCGACGTCCCCGACCTCGACGAGCTCGACGAGCAGGGGATCAACCTCACCTTCTTCTACTGCTTCCCCCACTACTTCGTGCTCCCGATGTACAGCAGTGCGTCCTCCTACCGGTTCCGCCCACTCGGCCCGGAGGAGACGCTCATGGAGATCTGGTCGCTGACCCGGGTGGCCGAGGGGGAGGTGCGGGCGAAGCCCACCCCGCCCGAGCCCTGGGCGTGCGACGACCCGCGGTGGCCACCGATCCCGACGCAGGACTTCTCGAACCTGCCCCGACAGCAGAAGGGCCTGCACGCGCGGGGCTTCGAGTACATGCGTCTCTCGACTCGGCTCGAGGGTCAGATCGCCAACGTGCAGCGGACGATCGACGGCTTCCTCGCCGGCTTGCCCCACGATCGGCTGCTCCCGGCGCTGCACGCGGTGAACGTGTACCCCTTCGAGCAGCCGATCCACGACCTCGGCCTCTGATCCCGCGACGGGTGCCGAGGAGAACGCCGCGTCAGCGGTGACCGCGAGCGAGCGCGGGTGCGCGCGGTGCAGGAGCGCACGCGTGGCGCCGCGGCACCCGGTGGGGCTTGAATCGCGCCATGGCGATCACCGAACGGGATGTCGACGGCGTCACGGTCGTGGAGATGGACGACGGCAAGGCGAACGCGCTCTCGATACCGGTCATCGAGGAGATCTCGGCCGTGCTGGGAGCGGCGAGCCGCGACGCCCGACCGGTCGTGATCGCCGGTCGACCGGGCATGCTCTGCGCGGGCTACGACCTCGAGACGATCAAGAGCGGCGATCCGCAGCGCGTGTCCGAGCTGCTCATGGCGGGGCGCGTGATGCTGCGCGACGTGGTCGCGGCTCCCGTGCCCGTGATCGTCGCGTGCACGGGTCACGCCATCGCCGCGGGCGCGATGATGCTGCTCGTCGCCGACCTCCGGTTCGCACTGGGCGGCCCGTTCCGCATCGGGCTCACCGAGGTCACGATCGGCATGGCGCTCCCCGAGTTCGGTGTGGCCGTCGCCAACCACCGGCTCTCGCCCCCGCACGTCACGCGCGCGGTGGCGTTCGGCGAGGTCGTGGGCCCGGAGGACGCCCGGACGTTCGGGTTCGTGGACCACGTGGTCGACGGCGACGTCGTGGACGCGGCGATCAGCGCCGCACACAGCGCCGCGAAGATCCCCACGCCGGCGTTCGCGACCACGAAGCAGCGGCGCAACGCCGGGTTGCTCGCGGCGTTGGCGTCGGCGGAGGACGCGTGACCACTGCGGTCAACGGCTCCTGACCGATACTGTTCGCAGCGTGCGCATCCGTCGGGAACCGAGCGACGACCTCCTGCATCTCCCCGACGACGACCCGAACTTCAACGAGAGCCGGTACTACAACTTCGGCGACCGCACCTCGGGTCTGGGCGGGTGGGTCCGCATCGGCAACCGTCCCAACGAGGGCTACGCCGAGATGACGGTGTGCGTGTACCTCCCCGACGGTCGGGTCGGGTTCATGTTCGGTCGGCCACCCATCGATGGTCACGACGCGCACGACGCCGGTGGGCTGCGCTTCGACGTGGTGACGCCCTACGAGGAGCACCGCGTCACCTACACGGGCGACGTGTGCGTCCTCGCGCGACCGCGGGACATGGCCGATCCGAAGGCGGCGTTCTCGCGCAACCCGCACGAGGGCTGCTCCGTCGACCTGCGGTTCACGGCGATCGCCCAGCCGTGGGGCGGCGAGCCCGAATGGGAGGACGGCGAGACGCCCGACCCCGCGTACCAGCACGGCTTCGCGAAGGGTCACACCGAGCAGCACATGGCGGTGACGGGCACGGTGCGGGTGGGGGAGATGCGCTTCGCGCTCGACGGGGGTCTCGGGTTCCGGGACCATTCGTGGGGTCCGCGCGTGTGGCAGAGCATCTGGTGGTACCGCTGGATCAACGCCAACTTCGGCACGCTGGGCGTATCGTTCACCATCCGCGGGGAGCGTGAGGGCGACGTGCGCCACGTGAAGGGCTACGTCTTCGACGCGGCGCGCTCGGGTGACGGGAGCTGGGTGCCCGTGCGCGATGCGCAGCTCGTCTCCGACTACGACGACGAGGGGTTCCCCCTGCGGAGCCGGGCCCTCGTGACCACCGACGACCGCGTGTACGAGATGCACGGCGACGTCTGGGCGAGCATCCCGCTGCGCAACCGCCGCTCCGGGCTCGTCACCCGCATCACCGAGGGGATGACGCGCTGGACCTGCGAGGACCGGATCGGAGCCGGGCTCACCGAGCACCTCGACCAGATCGTGGACGGCGTCGCCGTTGGGATCGCCGCCGGCATCTGAGGGGCTCGCGGCCGCGCTCGCTCCGGTGCTTCCGGGGCCGGTCGTGATCGACGGCCTCCGGCGCCTGACCGGCGGCGCGTCGCGCGAGACATGGTCGTTCACGGCGAGCGGCGCGCCGTGCATCCTGCGGCGTGACCCGCCCGGCCGGGGGAGCACGTTCGGCGGCATGCGCGTCGAGGCGGAGGCCATGCGGGCGTGCCGGCGCGCCGGGCTGCGGGTACCCGAGGTGCTCGTGCACGACGGCGGCGCCCTGCTCGGCACCGAGGGCCTCGTGATGCGCCACGTCGACGGCGAGACCATCCCGCGCCCGATCCTGCGCGACGACGCGTTCGCCGGGGCGCGGCGCGTGCTCGTGACGGACCTCGGCCGGTTCCTCGCGGGCCTCCACGCCCTCGACCCCGCGGACATCGAAGGGCTCGAGCCCCGCGACCCGCTCGCCACGTTCGACGCGCTGTACCGCCGGGTCGACGACACCAGCCCCACGTTCGAGCGCGCGCGTGAGTGGCTCGCGGCGCACCGCCCGCCACCCGGTGCCGAGGTGGTCGTGCACGGGGACCTCCGTCTGGGCAACGTCATCGTCGGGCCCGAGGGGCTGCGGGCGGTCATCGACTGGGAGCTCGTGCACCTCGGCGACCCGCTGGAGGACCTCGCGTGGGTGTGCACGAAGGCGTGGCGGTTCGGGAACCGTCCGGAGGCGGCCGGCCTCGGCACGATCGACGAGCTCGTGGAGGCC
>BTUT01000437.1:0-3164 GCA_045862935.1 Acidimicrobiia bacterium | reverse complement strand
GCATCCACCGTCTCAATGGCACGGTCCGCTGGGACCTGGCGCATGCCTCGCGATGAACGATGTCGGAGAGCCGTGTGCGGGAGAACCGCATGCACGGTTCGAAAGGGGGCCGCTGGCGAAGCAGTCACTCTCACGGTGCGACGGAACACAAGCACCCCACGGGAAACCAACGGGACTGAGCCCGTCCACCTACCAGAGCACTGACCAGCCAGCGGCCTACCTCACCAAGGAACGGCGGGAGGTCCCACGGGACCTGAACGTCCGAGGCCTCGTTGGTCAGGCGTTGCCGCCGTCGGTGATGTCGGCGCTCCTGACGCCACTGATGGGCAGGGGTTCGACGAGGTAGCGCTGGATGGTCGGCGCGAGCAGGGCGACGAGGTGGTCGTCGTCGATCGTGGCCAGTGGTTCGACCTTCCACACGCTACGAACGAGTGCGACGCCGATGATGTGCGACGCGACGAGGCTGGCGCGCTCGACGCGCTCGTCGTCGTCGAGCTGCGCGGCGACAGCTCCGACGAGTGCGGTGGTGACGACGAAGCGGAGGCGTTCACGTGCGGCAGGGACGTGGGCTGCGGTGAGGACAATCGATCGGAGCGCGTCGGCGATGTCTGGGGTGGACCAGGCGCGCAGCATCGCCCGGATGATGGCCTCACCACGTCGGTCGATCGGTGCCTGCACGGAGTCGGCGACCGAGAGGATCCATTCGGGTGGTGGTGTCATCGCCGCGCCGAGGAGTTCTTCCTTCGACGAGAAGTAGTAGTGGACCAGCGCCGGATCGACACCAGCGGCCCGTGCGACCCCGCGGAGAGTGGTGCCGGCCCACCCCTGCTCACCGAAGGAGTGCCTCGCCGCCCGGACGATGCTGTCGGCGAGCACTCCGGGGCCCTCACGGGGACCGCGCGGCGGTCGCCTTGACGTACCCATCAATTTCATCATACGATGAAATTGGTCCCTCTGCGTGACGGCCTGGCCACCGCTGCGGGGCGTACCCCGTTCGAATGAGACCCGTCCCCGCGGCCGGTCCGTGTCTGAAGGAAGCACTGTGGCGACGACGACATTGCCCGACGCCCGCCACCGCCGACTGGTCCTCGCCGTCGTCGGCCTCGCCCTGGTGATGGTCGTGTCGGCCGTCAGCGGGCTGAACGTGGCGCTGCCCGACCTCGCCCGCAGCACGGGCGCGACGCAGTCCGAGCTCCAGTGGATCGTCGACGCCTACGAGATCGTGTTCGCTGGTCTGCTGCTGCCGGCAGGTCTGCTCGGCGACCGGTTCGGGCGTCGCCGGTTGCTCGTGATCGGCCTCGTGTTGTTCGGTGCCTTCGCAGCCGCCGCGGTGTTCGCCACCGAGCCGACCACGCTGATCTGGTTCCGCGCGGGGATGGGGCTGGGGGCCGCCCTCGTGATGCCCGCCACCCTGTCGACCCTCACGGCCACCTTCCCCGACGACCAGCGGGGGCGGGCCGTCGGCGCGTGGGCCGGGCTCGCAGGCGCCGGAGCGGTGTTCGGCCTGTTCGCGTCGGGGCTGCTCCTGGAGTGGTTCTCCTGGAGCTCGTTCTTCGTGCTCAATGTGATCCTCGCCGTCCTCGCGATCGCCGGCTCCCTGGCCTTCGTGCCCCAGACGCGCGACGAGCGGCCGCTGCCGTTCGACGGCGTCGGGTCGGTGCTCTCGTTCCTCGCGGTGGCGGGCGTGGTGTTCGGGATCATCGAGGGCCCCAACCGCGGCTGGAGCGACACGTGGGTCCTCGTGGGCCTCATCGGCGGATCGATCGCCGCCGTCGCGTTCGTGGTGTGGGAGCTCCGGCGGCGGCAGCCGATGCTCGATCCGAGGCTGTTCCGCCTACGTGGCTTCGGCACGGGCTCCGCCGCGATCACGGTGCAGTTCCTCGCGTTCTTCGGTTTCATCTTCATCGCAATGCAGTACCTGCAGTTCGTGGTCGGGTACTCGCCGCTGAAAGCCGCGACCGCGATGCTGCCGTTCGCCGTGGTCATGATCCCACTGGCCCGCAACGCGCCGCGGATCGCCGCCCGGATCGGCCCCAACCGAGCGGGTGCGATCGGGCTCGTGCTCATGGCCGCCGGGATGGTGGTCTTCGCCCAGCTCACGGTCGACATCCACTACCTCGCCTTCGCCGCGGGCCTGGTGGTGCTCGCCGCCGGCCTCGGCCTCTCGAGCACGCCGGCGACCACGGCCATCGTCGACTCGCTCCCCGTCGAGCAGCAGGGGGTCGCCTCGGCGGTCAACGACACGTCGCGCGAGCTGGGCACCGCGCTCGGCATCGCCATCCTCGGCAGCATCCTCACTGACCGGTACACCGCCGGGCTCGAGGGCCACCTCGCCGGGGTGCCCCCACAGGTGGCCGACGCGATCACCGGGTCGATCGCCGCCGCCGAGAGCGCGCCGCAGCACGCCGGCGCCCAGGGCGTGCAGATCGCCCAGGCCGCCTCGCAGGCGTTCGTCGACGGGTTGCGCGCCGCCTCGCTCGTCGCCGCAGCGATCCTCGTGGTCGCGGCCGTGTTCGTCGCCGTACGCGCGCCGCGACGCGGCGAGGAAGTCACCCGACCGACGGCCGACGCTGAGGTATGACCATGACGAGCCACTCCGACGACGCGCGGACGGTCACCGGGCCGTTGAAGACCTGGTACGACATGCACGAGGCCCTCGGCCACGAGGTGCGGGCGCTCGCCGACCTGGCGATGGGTATCACCGGTACCGACCTCGATGGCTTCGTCCGTCGCTTCGGTGCGTTCGACGCAGAGCTGCGGAACCACTCCGAGGTCGAGGACGCGATCATGTTCCCGGCGGTCGTCGCGGCGGGCGGGACCGTCCCCGACGACCTGTTCGCCCAGCATCGCGACGAGCAGCTCGTGGTCTACGCGCTCGGTACGGCGGTGATGGCGGCCCGCGGCCACACCGACGACGCATCGCTCGCGGCGCTCGCACCGGCCGCCGCCTCGCTGCGCGACAGCCTGCTCGCGCACCTCCGCCACGAGGAGGACGCCGTGCTCGGCCAGGTCGACGGACTGTTCGCGCCCGACCGGCAGGCGCAGCTCCTGCGTACCATCATCGCGGCGATGCCCCCCGACCCGGGTCTGCAGCCCTGGGTCGCGGCTGCGCTCACTCCCGAACACCTCGAGGCGCGGCTGCGCAACATGGCGTCGTCGCTCGG
>BTUT01000436.1:0-3169 GCA_045862935.1 Acidimicrobiia bacterium | reverse complement strand
ATGCCCGGACAGCGCATGTTGATGCAGGTCACGATGAAGTTGATCGCCGAGGTGGTGGACCCGATCCCGAGCAGGATGATGCCGATCGTCCAGAAGTCGGGACCCCGTCCGGGGAGGAAGCCCGCGTCCATCGGCGCGCTCGTGAGCGGGGTGTAGCCGAACCACCCACCGTCGGGCGCACCACCGAGGAAGAAGCTCGAGTAGATGAACAGGCCGCCGAAGAGCACGACCCAGAAGCCGAACATGTTGATGCGCGGGAAGGCGACGTCGCGGGCGCCGATCATGAGCGGCACGAAGTAGTTGCCGATGCCGACCGCGATCGGCATCCCCACGAGGAACACCATCGTCGTGCCGTGCATGGTGAAGAGCTGGTTGTACTGACCGGCCGACAGCACCGTGCCGTTGGGGCCCGCCAGCTGGAGGCGGATCAGCAGCACCTCGATGCCGCCGAGCACCATGAACACCAGCGCGGTGCCCACGTAGAGCAGGCCGATCTTCTTGTGGTCGATGGTGGTGAACCAGCTCCAGAACCCCGTGGTGGCCTGGGGGCGACGCAGCAGCCCGACGTCGCGCTCGCGGACGGCGATCGCGTTCTCGACCGTGGTCATCGGCATGCTCCCGTGAAGATCACTGCGCTCACCTTCTGCATCACTCGAGCTCGAGGAGGTAGTCGGCGATGGTCTCGGCTTCCGCTCGGGTCATCGTGGGCTCCCCCTGGGGGGTGTTCGTCGTGAACGACGGCATCCCGACACAGGTGACTCCCGGCACCCCCAGCCCGAGGCGACAGTCGGCCGCCTCCATGGGGACGAGCGACGGCGCGTCGAGGATCCACTCGATCAGGCGGGGTCGCGTCAGCTTGTAGTAGCCGCTGGCGAACGTGGTCCGGCTCGCGAGGTGGGTGAGGTTGGGCCCGTAGGTCGAGATCGAGGAGTCCTCGGTCGTGTGGCAGTTCGTGCACTGGAACTTCTCGGCGAACAGCTTCCCCGCGGCACCGGAGTCCTCCAGGGTCACGGCCGGGCCGTCGCGCTGCGCGTCGAGCCACTCCTCGTACTCGCTCGCGCTCTGGACGATCACCCGGAACCGCATGTTGGCGTGCGAGAGCCCGCAGTACTCCGCGCACTGGCCGAGGAACGTCCCTTCCTCCGACGCGGTGAACGTCAGCTGGTTCTCGCGCCCGGGCACGACGTCGCGCTTGCCGTTGAGCTCGGGCACCCAGAAGCTGTGGATCACGTTGCACTCGCCGGGCAGCGACGGGTCGCACGCACGCAACGTCATGTTGACCTGGCGCCCCACCGGCACGTGCATCTCGTTGGCGGTGACGATCTTGTCGTCGCCCTTGCCGTACTCGAACTGCCACCACCACTGCTTCCCGACGGCGGTGACCTCGATCGCCCGGGCCTCGGGCGGCTCGTTCAGCTCGAAGATGAGGCTCACCGTGGGCACCGCGATCACCGCGAGGATCACGGCGGGGATGAGGGTCCAGCCGATCTCGAGCGCGGTGTGCCCGTGCGTCTGCTTGGGCCGATCGTCGCTGCCGGCGCGCCGCCGGAACCGGATCGCCGCGTAGATCGTGGCGCCGATGACGAACACGCCGATGATCGTGGCGAGCACGATCACCCAGAAGAAGAGGTCGTCGATCTTCTGGGCCTCGTCGCCCGTGGGCTGGAGCGAGTTCTGGCCGTTGCTCGGGCCCCTGCACCCGGCCACGAGGATCGCCGAGGCGACGAGCCCCAAGGCGACGAGGACCAACCTCTTGCGCCGGCTGCGGTTCGTCATGTCCTCGATTCCCCGGGCCGAGACGGGCCGCACCGTCCGGCATCGTTGGCTGCCCGTCGGGACTGGCTGCCCGTGCGGTGCTGGCTCATCCGGCGGATCTCCGGGGCGCCGCGCGGGCGCACCGAACCGCCGCTCGGCACTCTATCCGGCGGTCTCCGCCGGGCAGCAACTTGTGCCCGAGCCGCCCGCACGCCCCGGCGAGCGGTCATCGATCGCCGAAGCCGAGACGGTCGAGCGCGTGCGCCCGCCGCTGCCAGTCCCGCTCGACCCGCACCCGGGTGTCCATGTGCACGCGCGTCCCGAGGAGCGCCTCGAGCTCCAGGCGGGCCGCGGTGAGCGCCTCCTTGAGGACCGCCCCGCCCTTGCCGATGACGATGCCCTTCTGCGAGTCGCGCTCCACGCGGATGGTGACGTCGAGTCGCAGATGGTCGTCGCGGCGATCCCCGAGATCGTCGGCCACCTCCACGCTCACGGCGATCGAGTGGGGCAGCTCGTCGCGCGCGACCCGCAGCAGCTGCTCGCGGACGAGCTCCGCGGCGAGGAACGTCTCGGGCTGATCGGTGACCATGCCCTCCGGGAAGTACCGGGGGCCCGGCTCCAAGCGACCCTCGAGCTCGGCCACGAGCGCCTCGACACCCTCGCCGGTGACGGCCGAGCAGGGTACGTAGGCGTCGAACTCGCCCAGCAAGCCCTCGGCGGTCGCGAGGTGCTCGAACACCTGCTCCGGGGATGCCGCGTCGACCTTGTTGAGCACCAGCACCGCGGGCGTGTCGACGGCGTGGACCAGCTCGGACACGAACCGGTCGCCGGGACCGTATGCGCCGGTGGCCTCGACGACCACGCAGACGACGTCGACCTCGGCGAGGGTCGCCCGCGCCCGCTCGTTGGTCCGCTCGCCGAGAAGGGTGCGCGGCCGGTGCAGCCCGGGCGTGTCGACGAAGACGATCTGGCTCGTTGGGGCCGTGCGCACCCCGCGGATCTGGGCCCTGGTCGTCTGGGGCCGGTCCGACACGATCGACACCTTCTGGCCCACGAGGCGGTTCACCAGCGTGGACTTGCCCACGTTGGGCCGCCCCACGAGGGAGACGAACCCCGAGCGGTGCTCGGCCGGACTCACCTCGGGGGGGCCGCCTCGCCGGCCACCGGGGACGGGGTCCCGCGTGGGGCGACCGGGATGACGAGCACCGACATGATCCGCTGGCCCTCCATCCGCTCCACGACGAAGTCGAAGCCCTCGCAGGTCACGACCTCGCCGGTCGCCGGGACGCGGCCGAGGAGGTTGATGACGAGACCCCCGACCGTGTCCCACTCGTCGTCGGGAAAGCGCGCATCGAGGGCCTCGCTCACGTCGCCGATCGGGGTGCGGCCCTGCACCCGGAGACCCCCGCTCGAC
>BTUT01000435.1:0-3175 GCA_045862935.1 Acidimicrobiia bacterium | reverse complement strand
GTGGCACCCTGCGCAACGAGGTGAAGGCCACCGGCGCCGGCTTCTCGATCGACGGCCGGGACATCGCCAAGCTCGAGGTGATGGACCCGGCGGAGATCCCGTGGGGCGACCACGGAGTCGACATCGTGATCGAGTCGACCGGCCTCTTCACCGCCCGGGAGAAGGCGGCCGGCCACCTCCGAGGGGGCGCGAAGCGGGCGATCATCTCGGCGCCGAGCAACGACGCCGACGCGATGATCTGCCTCGGGGTCAACGACTCGGTGTTCGATCCCGCGGCCCACACGGTGATCTCGAACGCCTCGTGCACGACCAACTGCCTGGCGCCGATGGCCCGGGTCCTCCACGACCGGTTCGGGATCCAGCGCGGTCTCATGACGACGGTGCACGCGTACACGAGCGACCAGCAGCTCCAGGACCTCGCGCACCCGAGCCGCAAGGGCGAGCCCGATCTCCGACGGATGCGGGCGGCCGCGCTCTCGATCATCCCCAGCAGCACGGGGGCGGCCCGGGCGATCGGGGTCGTGCTGCCCGAGCTGAAGGGCAAGCTGGACGGGACGTCGCTGCGCGTGCCCACCCCGACGGGCTCGATCACCGACCTCACCGCCGAGCTCGCCTCCGACGCGACCGTCGAGGACATCAACGCCACCTTCGCGGAGGCCGCGGCCGACCCGTCCTACCGCGGAGTGCTCGAGTACAGCGACGAGCCGTTGGTCTCGGCTGACATCGTCGGCAACCCCGCGTCGTGCATCTTCTCGGCGCGCGACACGATGGCGAACGGGAACTTCGTCAAGGTGCTCGGCTGGTACGACAACGAGTGGGGCTACTCGAACCGGCTCGTCGACCTCGTCGCCTTCGTCGGCGCACAGTAGGCACGCCGGCCGCCGCGCCGTGGACGTCCCCGGGCTGGACGACCTGCCCATCGAGCGCGACGCGCGCGTGTTGGTGCGCGTCGACTTCAACGTGCCGTTGCGCGACGGCGTGATCGAGGACGACCTCCGGATCGTCTCCGCGTTGCCCACCATCGAGCACCTCACGGGCCTCGGGGCGCGGGTTGCGCTGGCCAGCCACTTCGGTCGCCCGAAGGGCAAGGTCGACCCGCGGTACTCGATGGCTCCCGTGGCCGAGCACCTGGCCGGCCTGTTGGGGCGCGAGGTGCCGCTCGCTCCCCGGGTGTTCGGGCCGCCGGTCGAAGCGCTCCTCGCGTCGGCGGGCGCGGGCTCGGTGGTGGTGCTCGAGAACCTCCGGTTCGAGCCGGGGGAGGAGGCCAACGACCCGGGCTTCGCCGCGAACCTCGTCGCGGGCTACGACGCCTACGTCAACGACGCGTTCGGCGCGTCGCATCGTGCGCACGCCAGCATCGTGGGGCCGCCACGGGTGCTGCCCAGCGCCGCCGGGCGACTGCTCGCCCGTGAGGTCGCGGTGCTCGGGCAGCTGCTCGACGGTGCTGCGCGTCCGTTCGTGGCGGTGCTCGGCGGGGCCAAGGTCAGCGACAAGCTCGGCGTGATCGAGGCGCTCCTCGACCGCTGCGACACCGTGCTGGTGGGCGGCGCGATGGCCTTCACGTTCTTCCTCGCGCGGGGATGGCCGGTGGGGGACTCGCTCGTGGAGCCGGAGATGGTCGACGCCTGCCGTCGGTTGCTCGACACCGGGCGCGTGCAGATCCCCTCCGACGTCGTGGTCGCGGAGGAGATCGTCGAGGGTGCCGAGGCGCTCACCGTCCCGGCCGACGGCATGCCCGACGGGTACAAGGGTCTCGACGTCGGCCCCGTGACCGTCGCCGCCTACCACGACGTGATCGTGAGCGCGGCGACCGTGCTGTGGAACGGGCCGATGGGCGTGTTCGAGGTGTCGCCGTTCGCGGCCGGTACCCGCGGCGTGGCCGAGGCGGTGGCGGCCGCACGCGGGTTCACGGTGGTGGGCGGGGGTGACAGCGCGGCCGCGATCCGCCAGTTCGGCCTGGCCGACCAGGTGACCCATGTCAGCACCGGTGGGGGCGCCGCCCTCGAGCTCATCGAGCTCGGCGACCTCCCGGGGCTCGAAGCGCTGCGGAGCGCACCCAGGTGAAAGGAACCTCGTGAGCCGACGCCCGATCATCGCCGCGAACTGGAAGATGCACCACGATCATCTCGTGGCCATCCAGGTGGTCCAGAAGCTCAGCTACCTCGTCGACCAGGACGACTTCGAGGCCTGCGACGTGGTGATCTGTCCGCCGTTCACGGGCCTGCGCACGCTCCAGACCCTCATCGAGGCCGACCAGCTCGAGTTCGGGCTCGGTGCGCAGAACTGTCACTTCGAGGACTCGGGTGCCTTCACCGGGGAGGTCAGCCCGGTGATGCTCGCGAAGCTCAACGTCGACTACGTCATCGTCGGGCACAGCGAGCGCCGTCAGATCTTCGGGGAGACGGACGCGGACGTGAACCGGAAGGCCCAGGCCGTGCTGCAGCACCGGATGCGCCCGATCGTCTGTGTGGGCGAGACGCTCGACGAGCGCGAGGCCGGTGCCACGAACGACCGGGTGACGGACCAGACGCGCGCCGCGTTCGCCGGGATCAAGGCTGCGCAGGCCGAGCACTGCGTGGTCGCCTACGAACCGATCTGGGCGATCGGTACGGGCCACAACGCGACGCCTGGGGACGCGAACGACACCATCGCGGTGATCCGGGAGGCGCTGCGCGACCTCTACGGCCCGACCGCCGAGGCCATGCGCATCCAGTACGGCGGCAGCGTGAAGCCGGGCAACATCGCCGACCTCATGGCGATGCCCCAGATCGACGGCGCGCTGGTCGGGGGCGCGTCACTCGATCCGGACGACTTCGCGCGCATCGTGAAGTGGCGGTCGTGACGCACCGAGGCCCGTGACGGGATGAGCTCGGGCCTCGGGGCGGACGAGGCCATCGCGCTGGCCGCCGAGCTCGAGGCGTTCTCGCGCGTCTCGATCCTCGGGTTCTGGTACCCCCGAGCGGTCGATCCCGACGGTGGCTACCGGGTGGGATGGGACGCGCGGGGGCGGCCGGGACCGGACGTGCGCGGCGTCGTCTCCCAGGCCCGTCTGGTGTACGTCTTCGCCCGCACGGCGCGCCACGGCATCCGCCCGTCCGAGATGCTCGCCGCCGCGGAGCACGGCTACCGCTATCTCCGCGACGTCTTGTGGGACGACGTGCACGGAGGCTTCCGG
>BTUT01000434.1:0-3176 GCA_045862935.1 Acidimicrobiia bacterium | reverse complement strand
TGGATCGTGCGATCTCGCTGCGCACGGCGCCGGGCCCGACGGATCTGACCGATGTGGAAGAGGTTCCACCACCACGCGCGGACCTCGGCGAACGCGACCGTGCGCCGGCGGCTGAACACGAAGGCGATCGCCTCGAGCATCGACAGCACGAGCCCGAACGGCACGATCCAGATCAGCGACAGCAGCGAGTAGCAGGTGAAGACCGTGCGGACGCGCCGGCGTGCGTGCTCGCGGAGCTCGTCGCGATCGCCGGCATGGCGCTGGGAGGCGACCTGCGCATGGCTGACGACGGCGTCGGGGACCACCATGACGCGCGCGCCCGCGAGCCGCGCGCGCCAGCACAGGTCGAGGTCCTCCGAGCCGGGGAACGCCTCGGGATCGAACCCGCCCAGCGCCGAGAACAGGTCCGCCCGCACGAGCATGGTCGCGCTCGACACGTAGAACACGTCGCGCACCGCGTCGTGCTGCTCCTGGTCGAGCTCCCCGGGTTCGATCCCCGTGTGGGTCCCGCCGAAGCGGTCGATCGCGCGGCCGACCTCGAGCAGCACGTCCGGGCGCTCGCGGTCGACGAGCTTCGGCCCGCACACCGCGGCGTTGGAGCGGTACGCCTCCTCGACCATGATCCGGATCGCGGCCGGGTCGAGCGCGACGTCGTCGTGGCAGAAGCACAGGAAGCCGGCGTTGCCCACCCCCGACAGCGCCTGGTTCGCCGCCTCCGCGAAGCCGACCGCGCCGACGCGCCGCACGAAGGCGGTCGGCATCACGGCCTCGATCCGCCCCGTGGGATCCGAGCCGGATCCCGCGTCGACCACCAGCACGCCGAGGCCCGGGTAGTCCTGGCCCGCCAGCGACCCGAGCACCTCCTCCAACCCGGGACCCGGATCGTGGGTCACCACGACCGCGAGGACCGGCGGCGGAGCGAGCTCCTCGACGCCCTCTGCGGCCGATCCCTCGCCGTCGGGGTACGGACGCTCGGGAGGGTCGGCGGCACTCATTCGGACCCCGGAGGATACCGGCGCGCCCTGCTCCCCCCGCGGACGCACGGAACCCCTGGAGGGTGCTTGCAAGAGTTAGCAGTTTGCGGTATCCTGCAAGCACTCGGGTCCCTCCCCCCGGAACCCGAGCCGGCGCCCACCGGGCGCGCACGACACGAGGAGCGCACGGATGTCCGAGCAGACTGCATCCACCACCACGAAGGCCGAGGCCGCCGCCAAGGGGGCCAAGACCGAGTCGAAGTCCGAGTCGAAGACCGAGTCGAAGTCCGAGTCGAAGGCGGAGCCCAAGGTCGTCAAGGCCGCGGCGACCGCACCGGCGACGCCGGCTCCGGCGACCGAGCCCGGCGCCGCGGCGTCTCCCTCGCTCGCGTGCCAGGCGCGCGCGCGGGCCGAGGATGCGCGTGCACGGGTCGAGGACGCCCTCCGCGCCGGCTGGGACCGTTCCTCGGAGCTCGTGAGCAAGGCCCGCTCCACCGCGGGCGACGGTACGTCCCGAGCCCGCACCCAGCTCGACGACCTCCGGCACGAAGTCCGCACGCAGCTCGAGCGTGCGCTGCGCGAGACGCGTCAGCGCACCGAGCAGGTGCGCGACGGCGGCCGCGAGCGCCTCGGTGACGTGCGGGGCCGCGTGCAGCCCGTGGTCGAGCAGGTGCAGTCGCAGGCCCAGCGCGTGGTCGACGCCGGTCGCGACCGCGCTCGCTCGATCGTGGGTCGTCCGGCAGACCGCGACGACCGAGCCGCTTGAGTCGCGCCGCCGCCCAACGGGGCTGAGACGCTCGGTCCGTCTGTGCGACGGGGTATCGTCGCCGCGTGTTCGCGGCGCTCGCGGGTGGGGTCGGCGCAGCCCGGTTCCTCCGGGGCCTGGTCGACGTGGTCGAGCCGGAGTCGGTGACGGCCATCGTCAACACCGGCGACGACGACGAGTTCCACGGCCTGTGGGTGTCGCCCGACCTCGACAGCGTCACCTACACCCTCGCCGACGCCCACAACCACGAGACGGGCTGGGGCCTGGCCGGAGAGACGTTCGCGGCGGTGACCGCGCTCGAGCGCTACGGCGTCCCCACGTGGTTCCGGCTCGGCGACCGCGACCTCGCCACGCACCTCTACCGGACACAGCGCCGGCGCGACGGTGCGACCCTCACGGAGGTCACCGCCGAGATCACCGCCGCCTGGGGCCTGCGCATCCGCCTCCTCCCGATGAGCGATCACCGCGTCGCCACCCGGATCACCGTCTCCGACGGGTCCGAGCCGGGCGCCGTCCGAGAGCTCGCCATGCAGGAGTGGTTCGTGCAGGAGCGCTGCGAGCCGCCGGTGATCGGGGTGCACTTCGCGGGTGGGGACACCGCGCGCCCCGCACCCGGGGTGCTCGACGCGCTGCGCGGCGCCGACACGATCCTCATCTGCCCGAGCAACCCGGTCATCTCGATCGGTCCGATCCTCGCGGTGCCGGGCATCCGCGAGGTCCTCGCCGAGCGGCGCGACCGGGTCGTCGGCGTGAGCCCGATCGTGGGCGGACGGCCGGTGAAGGGTCCGGCCGACCGGCTCATGGGCCCGCTCGGCATCGACGTGTCGAGCGTCGGCGTCGCGCGCGCGTATCGCGACGTGTGCGCGACCCTGGTCATCGACACCCGGGATGCGCGCGACGCCCGGCGCGTCGCGGAGCTCGGCGTGCGTCCGGTCGTCGCCGACACCTTGATGCGCGACGCCCGCGTCGCGGCGGCCCTGGCTCGCGAGACGCTCGCGGCCGTCGCCTGAGCGGACACCCGAAGCACGTCCGTGGCGTCGCGACTCGAGATCATCGCCATCGACGGCGTGCCCGAGATCGTGGCCGGTGACGAGATCGCGGAGCTCGTGGCCGACGCCGCGAACGCGCAGCACACTCCGCTCGTCTCGGGCGACTGCCTCGTGGTGACCCAGAAGGTCGTGTCGAAGGCCGAGGACCGCCTCGTCCCGCTCGACCCCGATGACCCGGCGGCGCGCCGAGCCCTCGTCGAGCGCGAGTCGCGGCGCGTCGTGCGTCGACGCGGCGACCTCGTGATCGCCGAGACCCACCACGGGTTCGTGTGCGCGAACGCCGGGATCGACCTCTCCAACGTCGCGGACGGATGGGCCGCGCTGCTGCCCGTCGACCCCGACCGGTCAGCGCACCACATCCGGAACGCGCTGCGCGCGCGCCGTGGC
>BTUT01000433.1:0-3181 GCA_045862935.1 Acidimicrobiia bacterium | reverse complement strand
GTCCTGCACCCGGTGACGGTGCGCGACGGCGACAACCCGCTCGACCTCCTCAGCGTCTGGGCCGCAGCGACCGGGACGGTCGAGCGAGCGCAGGTCGACGCACCGTTCACCACGGGCTGGTGCTCGTGGTACCAGTACTTCGAACACATCGACGAGCACGCGCTGCGCGACAACCTCGCGCGCGCGGCCGACTGGCCGTTCGCCGTGTTCCAGCTCGACGACGGGTACCAACCCGCCGTCGGCGACTGGCTCGACACCCACGGCAGGTTCCCGTCGTCGCTCGACGTGATCGGCGACGCGATCCGCGCGCGCGGGCTCACGCCCGGGATCTGGGTCGCCCCGTTCCTCGCGGCTCCCGACGCGCGCCTCGCGCGCGACCATCCCGAGCTGCTCGCGCGCGACGCCGCCGGTGAGCCGCTCGTCTCCATGTACGACCCCATCTGGGGAGGCTTCGTCCACGGCCTCGACCCCACCCGCGCCGAGACCCAGGCGCATCTCGAACGGCTCGCGCGCGAGCTGCGCGCCGCAGGGTTCGACTACGCCAAGCTCGACTTCACGTTCTCCCCCAACGTGCCCGGCGTCTACGCGGACCGCTCGGCCACCCCCGCGCAGCGGGTCCGCGCCGGCCTCGATGCGTTCCGCCGCGGCTTCGACGACGGTCACCTGCTCGGGTGCGGCGCGCCGTTGGGCGCGTGCGTGGGCGTCGTCGACAGCATGCGCATCGGGCCCGACGTCGCGCCCACCTGGGACGTCGGCCCGCGTGACACCGCGTGGCCGGGCTACGAGTCCGCGGCGCCCGCGCTGCGCAACGCGTGGGCGTCGACCGCTGCCCGGGCGTTCATGCACCGCAGGCTCTGGGTGAACGACCCCGACTGCCTGATGCTCCGCGCCACCGACACTGCGCTCACCCCGGCCCAGGTCGACGGCTGGGCCCGGGCCGTGGGCGCGTCTGGAGGCACGGTCATGGTGTCCGACGACCTCGCGCGGCTCGGCCCGCAGGCTCGCGCCCTGCTCGACGAGACGATCGCCGTGGGCCGCGCGGTCGACGGGGCTGCCCAGGCCGGGCGGACCGCCGCGGTCGAGGAGCCCTGAGCCCAGATCTGGCGCCCGCCGCCGGTAGCGTGCGCGCATGCAAACCCGAACCGGATGGATGTCGGCCGCGCTCGTCGGCGCCGCGCTCGTGGTGTCGACCGCGATGCCGGCCGGTGCGGCCTCCGACCGCACCGTCGCGCGGGCGGGCGTGATCGTGAAGCAGGACGTGCCGTCGGCGTGGACCTCGAGGCCGCCCGACAACTCGGGCGACAAGGCGCTGGCGAAGGCCGCGGCGGGCATCCCCACCTGCCGGGAGTACCTGGCGGTGCGCAAGTCGACGGATGCCGCGACCAATGCCGAGTCGCGCACGTTCACCGACGGAGCCAACGAGCTCAGCAACAAGGTCTGGGTCTTCCCCAACGCCGCCAAGGCGAAGAAGACGTTCGCCAGCATGGAGTCGTCCACCGTCGCCGGCTGCTTCACGACGTTGTTCCAGAGCGTGCTCGAGGCCACGCTGGGGAAGGACCCCAGCGTGAGCGACGTGCAGGTCTCGGTCGACCAGGAGACGAACCTCGCGGGGCTCGCCGGCGACGAGAAGGTCGCCTACGGGGGGCCGGTGCTCGTCACCAACACCGACGGCACCGTCGACACGATCCTGCTGGCGAACTTCCTCGTCCGCTCGGGCCGTTCGATCCTCAGCTTCTCGGTGCTCGGCCCGGCCGACCCGCAGGGCAACTTCGCGACCACGTTCTCCGACCCCGCTCAGGAAGCGATCGACGACGCCATCTCGCGGCTCGCCCGGGTCGAGTCGTGACCGGAGTGCCGTCGGCGCAACCGTCCGGAGAACCGCCCGTCACCGACGACCCGCTCGCGGGCCGCCGGCGGACGATGGTCCTGTCGCCCCAGGACCACTGAGTCGCCGCGCAGACCGGACGCGCGACGAGGCCCCGGCGCACGCCGGGGCCTCGTGGATTCGGGGGTGCCGGGTCGGCTGGTCAGCCGGCGAGGAGGTCGCGGGCGCCGACGTCGGCCGACGGGTGGCGCAGCCGCGAGAGCGCCCGGGCCTCGATCTGGCGGATCCGCTCCCGGCTGAGGTTGACCAGCTGGCCGACCTCTTCGGGAGTCCGGGGCTCGCCACGGTCGAGGCCGTAGCGCAGGCTCAGCACCCGGCGCTCCCGCTCGTCGAGCAGCGCGAACATGCGCTCCACCTCGGCGGGCAGCGACGCCCGGATGGCGGCGTCGACCGGCGACTCGGCGTTCGGGTCACCGACGAGGTCGCCGAGCTCGGTGTCGCCGTCCTCGCCGACGGGCGCGTCGAGCGCGACCGGGTCGGAGAGGAACGGGATGAGCTCACGGACGCGGGCCGCGGACAGGTCGGCTTCGACGCCCAGGTCTTCCACCGTGGGTGATGCGCCGAAGCGCTCCTCGAGCACGGTGTAGGCACGACGCAGACGGGTGAGCTCGTCCTCGGCCTGGACCGGGAGACGGATGGTCCGCGCCGTGTTGGCGATGCCGCGCGAGATCGCCTGGCGGATCCACCACGTGGCGTAGGTCGAGAACTTGAAGCCCTTGCGCCAGTCGAACTTCTCCACGGCGTGCATGAGGCCGAGGTTGCCCTCCTGCACGAGGTCGAGGAGCGGGAGCCCCGACGACTGGTACTTCTTGGCGATCGACACGACGAGACGCAGGTTCGACTCCACGAACTGGCGCCGTGCGGCATCACCCTTGCGGACGGTGCGGTCGAGCTCGCGCTTCTCCGCACGGGTGAGGCCGCTCTTGGCGCTCGCCAGCGTCTCTCGGGCCGCCTCGCCGGCCTCGATGGCCTGGGCGAGGCGCACCTCGTCGTCCTTGGTGAGCAGGTCGTGACGACCGACGTCGTCGAGGTAGAGCCGGACGAGGTCCTCGGTCTCGGACGTCTGCGGACGGAACTTCACTGCCACGGGATCCTCCGGGGATACGTGGGCGGCGGTGCCGGGGGGACGGCACCCGAACATCGGCTTGAACGCATGGAGGCGCTGCGACGTTCCCGCAGCGCCCCGCGCCTCCGAGCGCGAAAGTATGACACAGGTGGGACCCCCGAGTCCAGGCATCTCGGGCCCGGTCCGCGCACCTGCGGGCAGGGTAGCCGGAGCACGGCCCGATCGGTACC
>BTUT01000432.1:0-3185 GCA_045862935.1 Acidimicrobiia bacterium | reverse complement strand
GCTACACCGGCACCCGCGGGCACTGGGGTCCGGTCGCGCTCCGCCTCGCCGAGGGAGAAGTCCACACCGGGATACTATTGGACCGACCGGTACAAGCAGAGACCCAGCAGGAGCCGCCCCATGGCGATCGACCGCGAGAACAGCCCCTACCGGCGCGGCATGCGCTTCGACCGCTCCCCCATCCCGATGGTCGAGGAGGACTGCATCCCGATCGACGCCGGCACCGTCACGCTCGTGGTGGAGTCGCGCCGGCTCACGAACGCCATCATCGACGACACCTACGGTGAGGACCTCAACCCCGGGATCGAGTTCGACGACTTCGGCGCCACGCTGCACGTCTGCGGCGCGGCCGACGGATTCGAGTACCTGCGCTTCGACTGCTTCGAGAACGAGCCGCACTACCACTACATCCACCACCCCGACGGCGGGAACACCGTGGTGCGCATCGACGAGGTGGCGGTGGGCGACCCGCTCGAGTTCTCGCTCGCGTGCGTCGAGCGTCAGCTGGCGGACATGCTGCGCTACTGCGGGGCGGGGAGCCTCGCCGACGCCGTGGCCGCCGAGCCCGAGCGGGTCGAGGCCGCGATGGCCGAGGTCCGCGCGCTGATGGAGAAGGCCCGCCTGCCCGTCGGTTGAGCGCTCGTGCGCCGCGGGCTCACCCTCGGGCGACGAGCGGCAGGCGGTAGAGCGTCGCGCAGTTGGTGACGGTCATCTTGCGGACGTCCGCCTCGCTCAGCGTGCCCAGCGTCTCGTGGACCACGCGCTGCGACTCGGGGAACGTGCTGTCGGTGTGCGGATAGTCCGACGCCCACATGCACCGGTCCGCCCCGAGCAGCGGGATCATGGTCGTGCCGAGCGAGTCCTCTTCGAACGTCGCCATCACCTGCCGGGTGAAGAGCTCGCTCGGTGCGATCGTGGTCGCGTCGTCGAGCTTGTCCTTCAGCTCGCGCCACTCCATGTCGGCCCGGGCGAGGAAGTAGGGCAGCCACCCCACGCCCGACTCCGCGAGCACGATCGTGAGCCCCGGGTGGCGCTCGAGCGCGCCACCGAAGAGCATGATCGCCAGGTACTCGTCGAGCTGGAGCGGCAGCACGGTCGCGAACGCGGCCGACTGCCACTTGCCCACCCGGTAGCTCAGACCCGACGACGTGCCGTCCTTGAGGTGGAAGCTGATCGGGAGCGCGCAGTCCTGCGCCGCGGCCCAGACGCGGTCCCAGACGCGGTCAGCCGCGTCGATCGCGAACACGTCGACGATCGCGCCGCGATGACCGATCGCGGCACAGCGCTCGAGCTCCGCCGCGGCGGCCTCGGGAGATGACGACGGCAGGAACGCGAGCGCGCACAGCCGGTCGGGGTCGATCGCGTTGAACTCCTCGACTGCCCAGTCGTTCCACGCGCGGTAGCAGGTGACCTGGAGCTCGGGGTCGTCGATCGGCAGCCCCAACGCGAGCGGTCCGTAGATCACCGACGCTCGGAGTCCGTCGCGGTCCATGTCCTGGAGCCGCAGGTCGGCCCGGCCGGCGCGGTAGCCGTCGTCGTCGATCCCGGCGCGGCCGATGGCGCTGAGGGCCCTCAGGAGGCCGCCGCCGCGGGGGTTGCCGCTCCCGCCGAGCACCCGGTCCTCACAGACCCAGACGCGCTCGCCGTCGCGCTCGACCACCCGGGGTCCCCGCGCCGCATCGACCCCCGACAGGCGCGCCGACCAGACGTCGGGGGGCACCGCGCGCAGGTCGAGGTGGTCGTCACAGGAGTAGAGGCTCGGCCCGGTCATGTCGCACCCTTCCCGCTCGCGGCTCGCGACGATAGGCCCGACCGCAGGCCCCACGTCGGGGACGGACGCTTCGGGCCCCACGCGCCGCTCGGCCCCACGGGCTGGAACTCGACCACGCGCGTGACGGAGACTGGCGCACGACCGCGGACCGGGCACCCCGGAGGACCGCGAGCGCGCGACGAGGGGGAGCTCCGATGGCAGGGCAGCGCGGGAACGGGCAACGGGTCGCGGTGGTCACCGGCGGTGCCATCGGCATCGGCGCGGCGATCGCCGAGGAGCTCGGGCGCCGCGGCTCGTACGTGGTGACGATGGACCCGGTGGTGACGCTCGACGGCTCGCCCCAGGCCGCCACTTCGGAGGCCACGACCGCCCAGCGGATCGTCGCGGCCGGCGGCGCGGCGCGCTCGTCGACCACCTCGGTCACCGACGAGGGCGCCGTTCGCGCGCTGTTCGACGAGCTGGTCGAGGAGTTCGGTGCGCTCGACGTCGTGGTGAACGTCGCCGGCATCAGCCGGTCCACCGGCTTCGCGTCGGGCACCGACGAGGACTGGGCCCGGGTGCTCGACGTGCACCTCAACGGCTACCTCACCGTGCTGCGGGTCGCGCTCCCGCTCATGGCCGCGGCGGGCCACGGTCGCGTCCTCGGAGTCACCTCGGGATCGGGGTGGCGCGCGGCGGACGCAGGCTCGTACGCGTGCGCGAAGCGCGCGGTCGCCGCGCTCACGTGGCAGATCGGACGGGCCACGCCGCCGGGAGTCACCGTGAACGCCCTGTCCCCGATCGCCGCCACCCGCATGGTGGCCAACGCGCTGTCCCGCCAGGCCGGCACCGGTGACCGGTCCGGCACGACCTCCGCGTCGGGCGGGGTCGCGCTCACCGCGGCACCGCCGCCCGAGCACCTCGGCCCGATCGGCGCGTACCTCGCGAGCGACGACCTGGCCTGGTGCTCCGGGCACGTCCTGTTCTCGAACGGGGCCGAGATCTCCGCGGTCACCTCCCCCCACCTGCTCGAAGCCGTCCGCACGAGCGGGGTGCCTTCGGTCGCGCACGTCATCGAGACCGCGGTGCCCACCGCCTTCGCCGCGGCCGAGGCCGCGCAGGTCAGCACCGGCGGCAGCATCCCGCGCCTGGGCGCCGCCTTCGATCCCGCGGCGGCCGGCACCGGCACGAGCCGCGCGTGCCGGTGCGCGATCGTCGCGGACGACCCCGCCTCGACCGCGCGCCTGCGCGCCGCGCTCGGCGCGCGCGGCGTCGACGTCGTCGAGGTCCCCGGCGACGCGCCGGACATCGCGGCGGCCGGCGACGCCCTCTCGACCGCAGGCGTCGATGCCCCACTCGACGCGGTGGTCGTCGCGCTGGCCGGGATGGCCGCGGCCCCCGGTGGCCCGAGCGGGGCCGAGGACGGTTGGGCCCG
>BTUT01000431.1:0-3189 GCA_045862935.1 Acidimicrobiia bacterium | reverse complement strand
CGACTACACGGAGATCCCCGACGCCTACAGCCGTGCGCCCTACCTGCTCGAGAAGTTCGAGCGGCGCACGCGCGCCGAGCGCGAGCCGGTGTGCGAGGCGCTGGCCACGGCCTATCGCGACCAGGGCCACGACGTCGCGGCGATCCTCATCCACTGGGAGCGCTACAAGGTCGGGATTCGTGACGGTGAGCGCACCAAGGACCGCATCGAGCGCGAGCTCCGCTGGTCGTGCGCCGAGGCGCCCGGCTACGACGCGCCCGCCGAGCTCGACGCGACACCGGGCGCCCGCGCGTGACCGCCACGCGCCCCTCGATCGGTCGGCGGGTCGACGACCTCCTCTTCGGTCCCGAGGCACCGGCGCGCCTCCTCGCGGTCCAGGCGCTCTTCCTCGCGCTGATCGCCGTCCGCACGGTCCTCTCGCCGTACCCGAAGCTCGCGGGTGCACCGGCGGCACTGTTCAAGCCCACCTGGGTGGTCTCGTGGCTCGACGCGATGCCGCCGCGCGGGGTGATCGTCGCGGTACAGGCGATGGTCGTCGCGGCGTGCGCCGTGTGGTTCGTGATCGGCCGGCACCCGCAGTGGCGAGGACCCGTCCGGCGGGCCGCCTACGCGACCGCGTGGCTGGGCTTCTTCTTCCTCGCGGCCCTGCGGGGCAGTCGGGGCAAGATCTTCCACATCGAGCTGCTGCTGGTGTGGGCGTCGTTCCCGCTCGTGTTCGCGCCCGGCGACGCGCGGTGGTCCGATCGCCGGCCTCGACGACGCTACGGCTGGCCGATCCGCACCGCGATCGGTGTGATGTCGGTGATCTACTGCTTCACCGGCATCTGGAAGGTCCGCAGCTCGGGGCTCGAGTGGGTGTTCTCCGACAACATGAAGTGGGCGCTCGCGTGGGGGCGGGTACGCGGTGAGGCCACGCCGCTCCAGGATGTCGCGGTGTTCCTCGCCGACCATCGGCCGTTGCCCGAGATCTTCGCTGCCTGCATCCTGTTGTTCGAGCTCTCGTTCCCGCTCGTGGTGCTGTTCCGGCGGGTCCGTCCGGTGTACGTGGCGGCTGCGTGGATGTTCCACATGGGGACGGTGCTCCTGCTCGGGCTCGACTACACGATGTGGCCCTCGACGGTCACGATCCTGCTGATCGACTGGCCCGCAGTCGCCGATCGCGTCGAGCAGCTCCGGGCCGCGCGTGGGCCCCGACCACGCGTGCTGGCGGCCGCAGGGTCCACGGCGGGAACCAGCCCCGGGACGACGGCGAGAGTCGAATGAGCGAGTACGACGCCGTCGTGGTGGGCGCGGGGCCCAACGGGCTCACGGCGGCGATCACCATGGCCCGCGCCGGGCGGCGCACCGTGGTGTTCGAGGCGGCATCGACCCCCGGCGGCGGGGTCCGGTCGGCGGCGCTCACCGCGCCCGGCTTCGTGCACGACGTCTGCTCGTCGGTGCACCCGACCGCCCTGGCCTCACCGGCGTTCGCGTCGATCCCGCTGGCCGAGCGCGGCGTGGAGTGGTGCCATCCCGACCTCCCGCTCGCGCACCCGCTCGACGGCGGCCGCGCCGGGCTGCTCCACCGGTCCGTCGACGCCACGGCCGTCGGCCTCGGCGACGATGCGGGCGCGTACCGGGCGATGCTCGGACCGTGCGTCGACGCGGCCACCGACCTCTCGCGCACGCTGCTGTCGCCCATCGGCATCCCGCGCGCGCCGTTCACCGCGGCTCGGTTCGGATGGCACGCGATCCGCTCCGTCGAGGCGCTCACCCGCCGCCGGTTCACCACCGACGAAGCGCGCGCGCTGCTGGGCGGATCGGCGGCGCACTCGATGGTGGCGCTCGACGCGTCGCCCACGGCCGGCTACGGCCTGTTCCTCACGCTCCTGGCGCACGCCGTCGGCTGGCCGGTGGTCCGGGGTGGGTCGCAGCGCATCACCGATGCTCTCGTCGACGAGCTGCGCGCGCACGGCGGCGAGATCGTCACCGGGCACGAGGTGGCGACGCTCGACGAGCTGCCGAACGCGCGCGCCACGCTGCTCGACCTCACCCCGCGCCAGGTGCTGCGCGTCGCGGGCGACCGGCTCCCCGCGCGGTACGCGCGGACACTGCGGCGGTTCCGCTACGGACCGGGCGTGTGCAAGGTGGACTGGGCGCTCTCGGACCCGGTGCCGTGGGCCCATCCCGACGTCGCCCGCGCCGGCACGGTCCACGTCGGGGGGACCCTCGCCGAGATCGCGGCCGCCGAAGCCGACGTGCTCGCGGGTCGCATGCCCGACCGGCCGTTCGTGATCTTCGTCCAGGCGGCGGGGCCCGACCCGTCACGCGCCCCCGACGGGCGTCACACGGGGTGGGCGGACTGCCACGTGCCCCACGGCTCCATCCTCGACTGCACCGACCACATCGAGGCCCAGATCGAGCGCTTCGCTCCCGGGTTCCGGGACACGGTCGTCGAGCGCCACACGATGTCCGCGGCGGCACTCGAGACCTACGACGCCAACTACGTGGGCGGCGACATCAACGGGGGTGCGGGCGACCTGCGGCAGGTGTTCACCCGGCCGGCGGTGTCGCTGCGGCCCTGGGTCACCCCCGTCCCGGGCCTGTACCTGTGCTCGTCGGCCACCCCGCCGGGAGGTGGGGTCCACGGGATGTGCGGCTGGCACGCCGCGCGTGCCGCGCTGCGCCGGGGAGGGTGACGAGCGGTGACCGAGGGCGTTGCGCACGGTGGTCGCTACGTGGTCGTCGAGCTGCGCGGCAAGCTCGGCAACCAGCTCTTCGAGTTCGCGTCCGGCCTCGGCATCGCGTCGGCACTCGACGCCGGGCTCCTCTTCGACCCGCGAGCCGTTCCGGTCGAGGACCTGCTGCTCCCCGCGGTCATCGGCGACCGCTTCCGCGTCGCGACGCCCGCGCAGATCGCGCGGGCGGGTCGCTACCCGTGGGTCGACCGCTGGCGCCCGGTCCTCGACCCCTTCTGGAAGCGCGCGGTGAACGCGAGCCGGCGCGTGCGCTCCAGGAGCGCCGCGAGCCATTTCGGGCACGGCACCGGGTTCCACCCCGAGTACCTCGCGCTCGACCCGCCCGTCCACGTGTGCGACTACCTGCAGTTCACCGGCTACTTCGACGCGGTGGTCGACGCCGTGATCGACGCCATCCGGCTCCCCGACGTGCGCGCCCGGTTCCCTGCGGAGCTGGGGCGACCGGTCGTGG
>BTUT01000430.1:0-3207 GCA_045862935.1 Acidimicrobiia bacterium | reverse complement strand
GGCCAAGAGCGCCGACTTCAAGGCCGCGGTGCGCGACCTCGCCGAGCTCGCGGTCCGCGAGGGCCAGGCGGAGCTCGCCGCGCTCGAGTACGAGGGCGGCACCGTTGGCGAGCACGTCACCCAGCTCGCGGCGAAGCTCGGTGAGAACGTCGCGATCGGCCGGGTGATCGTGTACGAGACGACCGACGGCTTGCTCGACGGCTACGTGCACGTGCAGAACGAGCGCGGCATCATGGGGGTCCTCGTGGAAGTGGGCGGGGTCGACCCGTCGGACGCGAAGGCTCGGGAGGTCGCGCACGACATCGCCCTCCACATCGCGTCGGCCGCGCCGCAGTACGTCTCGCGCGACGACGTGCCCGCCGAGGTGATCGAGCGGGAACGGGCGGTGTTCGAGGAGCTCACCCGCAACGAGGGCAAGCCCGAGCAGGCGATCCCCAAGATCGTCGAGGGCCGGATCGGTGGCTTCTACAAGGAGAACGTCCTGGTGGAGCAGGGGTTCGTGAAGGAGCCGAAGACCACGGTGGGCCAGATCCTCGAGGCGCTGGGCCCCGATGCCGCGGTTCGGCGCTTCGCGCGCGTCAAGATCGGCGAGTAGCCGGTCCCGGTTCGCGCCCGGACTGCACCCGACGCGGGGGAGGACCATGACCCAGAGCAAGTACCGACGGGTGGTGCTCAAGCTCTCGGGCGAGGCGTTCGCGGACTCCGAGTCGGGGTTCGGCATCGACGCCGCCGTCGTCCAGCGGATCGCGGACGAGGTCATCGCCGCGCGCCGCGACCTCGGGGTCGAGATCGCCGTCGTGGTGGGCGGCGGCAACATCTGGCGGGGGATGACCGGCGAGAACCGGGGCATGGACCGGGCCCGCGCCGACTACATGGGCATGCTCGCGACCGTCATCAACGCGCTGGCCCTCCAGGAGGCGCTGGAGGCCGGAGGTCAACCCACCCGGGTCCAGACCGCGATCGCGATGGCGCAGGTCGCCGAGCCGTTCATCCCCCTGCGGGCGATCCGGCACCTGGAGAAGGGCCGGGTCGTGGTCTTCGCCGCGGGCACCGGGAACCCGTACTTCACCACTGACACCACCGCGGCGCTCCGGGCAGCCGAGATCGGTGCCGAGGCGGTCCTCAAGGGGACCCACTCGGGGGTCGACGGTGTGTACTCGGCCGATCCGCGCCGGGATCCCAGCGCGGTGAAGCTGAGCGAGGTCAGCCACTTCGAGGTCCTGAACCGACGCCTCGCGGTCATGGACTCCACCGCGATCACGTTCTGCATGGACAACCAGCTGCCGATCATCGTGTTCGACGTCACCGCACCGGGCAACATCGGCCGTGCGCTGGTGGGCGAGCCCATCGGCACGCTGGTGAGCACCGCCTGACGGGGAGCGGGGAGCATGAGCGAGCGGATGCGAGCGGGGCCCGAGCGGCCCGGCCCGCAGGGCCAGGAGCGGGGAGCATGAGCGATCAGGGTCAAGAGATGCGGGACATGGTGGTGGAGGAGTGTCACGACAAGATGGCGAAGGCCATCGCCCACCTCAAGGACGAGTTCGCAGCGGTGCGCACCGGCCGAGCGTCGTCGAACCTGGTCGAGAAGCTGCGGGTCGACTACTACGGCACCGACGTGCCGCTCCAGCAGCTCGCGGGCTTCGGAGTGCCCGAGCCTCGCGTCCTCGTGATCACCCCCTACGACAAGGGTGCGATCAAGGCGATCGAGAAGGCGATCCAGGCGAGCGATCTGGGGATCACGCCCGGCAACGACGGCCAGGTGATCCGCCTGGTGTTCCCACCCCTCACCGAGGACCGCCGGAGGGATCTCGTGAAGGTCGTGAAGCAGCGGGCGGAGGACGCGAAGGTCTCGGTGCGCAACGTGCGCCGCCAGGCCCGCCACGAGCTCGAGGCGCTCGAGAAGGACGGCGACCTCTCGCGCGACGAGCTCGCCCGGGTGGAGAAGGAGCTCGAGGCGTACACCCACAAGGTGATCGCCGAGATCGACGAGCTCCTGCACCACAAGGAGCAGGAGCTGCTGGAGGTCTAGCGCGGGCGCGCCGCCCGAGAGGCCGCAGCCCGAGAGGCCTGCGCGACGGCCCCGATGGGCCCTCCGGAGGCCGAGAGGAGGCCGGGGGGAGGCCGGGAGGAGGCCGGTGCTGGGTGGGTTCCGAGCACCGGGGCGACCCGGGTTCTAGCCTGGTGGGCGGGGACCGAGGAGGAACCGTGTCCGACTGGCGCGACGACGACTACGACGACGAGCCCCGAGCGGGTCGCGAGCCCACGGGTGAAGGGGTTCGGATCCTGGGTTCGGGGGCGGGCTCCGGTCCCGGGCCCGGGGCCGATGACCCCTGGAGCGCCGGGACCTGGGGCGGGGGGGCCGCCGACACGGGCCGCGAGGCCTGGGGCGAGGCCCGGCCGAGCTTCGCCGCGGGGGACGACGAGTACGACACGTGGTCGGCCTCGGGCGAGGGCTTCGGCTCCCGGCCGGAGCCGAGCACCTCGATGCCCCTCCCGCACTGGACCGACCCGCCGACCGGTGACATCCCCCGGATCCTCGACGACGACACGTCCGACGACCTCGAGTCGTGGTCGGCGCTCACCGGGAGCGCGCCGCGGTTCCGCACCGACGCCGGCGACTGGGCCGCGGGTGACTTCGAGGCGGGTGAGCTCGCCCACGACGACTCGACGCTCGTCGGGGCGCTCGACGAGAGCCCGGCCGTCGATCCCCACGGCGCGCCGATGAGCCGGCGCGCGCGTCGCGAGGCGCGGGAGGCCCAGGAGCAGGCTGCCCGGGGTCGCGGCCGGCGGAGCCGGCGCGACCATCCGGTCGACGAGGACCTGTACGGCCCCTCGACCACCGACGTCGCCGGCGCGGCCGCATCCCTGGGCGGCGGGTCGCTCGAAGGCCCTCGCCCTCCCGGGCACGACCCCGAGCGCGCTGGCCGGGCCGCGCACGCGGGCGCGGGGGCCGACACACCCCAACGGGTGATCACGGGAGCCATCCTCGCCGCGATCGCCCTGTTCGCGTTCGTGCTCCCCGGCAAGGTTCCGCTGCTGATCTTCGCCACGGCGGTGGTGGGGGTGGCCGCGGCCGAGATGTTCGAGGCCCTGCGGCGTGCCGGCTACCACACGGCGACCCTCGTCGGCCTCCTCGGGTGCGTCGCCATCGTGCCGATCGCCTACGACCGTGGCACCCAGGCGTTCGGGATGATGATCTTCCTCGAC
>BTUT01000429.1:0-3209 GCA_045862935.1 Acidimicrobiia bacterium | reverse complement strand
CCCCAGGAGGTGCGCGACGACTTCGAGCGCCGCGCGAAGTGGGTGGGCTGACGGCGGGCTGCGCGGGCTGCGCGGCCCGCGCGGCCCGCACGCGGACGCTCAGCCGCGCGGGGCGCCGATGTAGCGGGTCAGGAGCGCGTGGAGGTGTCGAACGCGGATCTCCTGGTAGCGGGAGAGGGTTGTGCGCGCGCGCACCGACGCGCGGAGGCCGCGCTGCACGAGCGGCATCGTCGCGGTGTCCTGGTCGAGGATCCGTCCGAGGAACCCGAGCTCGGGGGCGGACGCCCACGGCTCGTCTTCTCCCAGGAAGCGCAGCTCGGCCGGCGCCGGCCGCGGACCCACCGGCAGCGGGTCGAGCAGCATGACCTCCATGAGGCAGCGGCCCGGGTCGTCGTCCCACGGTCGGAACCGGTAGACGAGCGGCGTGAGGAAGCCGGCCCACGGGAAGAAGTTCGGGAACACGAAGTACTCGATGCCGTCGATCGCCTCGGCGTCGCTGAGGTGCGAGAAGTCGCGCCCGGTGCGCTCGGCGAGCTGCGCGCGCATCTCGTCGGCGAGCACGCCGCGCACCGTCCCGCCGGGTGGGATCGTCAGGTCACCGCGTGAGAACAGCATGCTGCGGAGGATCTCGTCGTCGCTCACGTCGCGCGTCACGTGCTCGCTGGGTGCGCCGACCGGGGTGATCATGCGGCTCCAGTGGTCGTCCTCGGAGAACACGTCGTACTGCGTGATCGTGTCGGCGCTCGTGGTGACGAGCTGCGGGTGCACGGCGAAGGTGTGGAACGCCTCGATGAAGGCTTCGATCCCCACCTTCCAGTTGCACGCGAGCACCTTGGCCACGTGCGCGGCCATGAAGCGGTCCTCGAGGGGGAATCGCTCGAAGTTCTCGGGCAGCGCGCCGAGGTACTCGCCGAGCGACGGGGCGTCGGGGTCGGGGTTCACGAACACGAATCCGCCCCACGTGTCGACCTGCGCCTGGGGGAGCCGGAAGGCGTCGGGATGGACCTGGGGGAAGTCCCAGGCGCACGGGACCGCGGACATCGTGCCGTCGAGCTCCCAGGTGAACCCGTGGAACGGGCAGCGCAGCTCGTGGACGCAACCGCCCTCGCTGCGCAGCTGCGTGCCGCGGTGCAGGCACGAGTTGTGGAACGCGCGGATCTCGCGGTCGTGGCCCCGGACCACGATGAGGGAGAGGTCGCCGACGTCGTACACCACGTGACTCCCGGCGTCGGGGAGCTGCTCCTCCCGGCAGGCCATCTGCCACGTGCGCGACCACACGTGCTCGAACTCGAGCTGCTGGAACTCGCGCGAGAGGTACCGGTCGCGCGGGACGCCGGTGATCCCGAGATCGGGATGCGAATCGGCGCGCAGCCCGTCGGGCACCGGCCGTGTGTCGCGGTCGAGCAGCTCGCGATACGAGCCCGGCACGCCGGGACGGGTCGGACGGTCGACGGCATCGTGGCTGCTCATGGCGCAGGCTCCCGCTCGCTTCGCTCGCTCTGGTTCGTTCGCTCCGGGCCGTGCGGGCCGGACCGCTCGCTCATGCTGCTGCGGCCTCGCCGGCTCGCGTCCCGAACACCAGCGCCGGGCCGATGGTGCCGCCCCCACCGGGGGACCCGATGCCGAACGGGTTCGCGGCCGCGTTCCCCGCGGCGAACAACCCCGGGACCGGGGAACCGTCGTCACGCAGGACGCGCCCGTCGGCGTCGGTGCGAGGGCCGCCCTTCGTGCCGAGGCACCCGGCGAGCACCTCGACCGCGTAGAACGGTGGCACCTCGAGCGGCGCGAGGTTGGGGTCGGGCGCGTCGGGATCGCCGATCCACCGGTCGTAGGGGTGGGTGCCCCGTCCGAACTCGGCGTCGACGCCGGCGTGCGCGTGCGCGTTGAAGCGCTCGACCGTCGCTTCGAGCGCGCCCGCAGGCAGGCCGAGGCGCGCCGCGAGCGACGTCAGGTCGCCGGCGCGGTGGAGCCACTCGGGGTCGGGGTCACCGGGCGCGAGCGGTCCGATGGTGCTGCGCTCGCGGTACGCCCCGTCGAAGACCAGCCAGCACGGCGCAGCCGGCCACGTGTAGGTGCCGGCATCGAAGCGCAGCATCGCTCGGCCAGTGTCGGTGTAGTTCTGGGCCTCGTCGACGAATCGGCGGCCGCCGCGGTCGACCATGATCGATCCCGGCTGCGCACGCTCGTGGTGCAGCGGACGGAAGAACGGCGCGCCGTCGATCTCCTCGCCGGGAACCCGGATCGCAGGCATCCACCACGCGTCGGCCATGTTCCCCAGCGCCGCGTCCGCGCTGCGCGCGAACCGGACCGCGTCGCCCGAGCACCCGGGGGGACCCATCGGGGCGATCTCGGGGATGGGCAGGAACGTGCGCACCAGCGTGGGGTCGTGCTGGTAGCCGCCGGTTCCGAGCACCACCGTCCCCGGAACCTCGAGGTTCCCGAGACGCACGCCGCGCACCCCGCCGGCGGCGTCGCGCACGAGCGCGTCGACGCGTGCGTGGGTGCGCACGTCGACGCCCAGCGCATCGAGCGCGGCGAGCAGCCCGGCGACGAGGACGCGGCCGCGCACCGGCCCGCGCAGCACGAGCGCGTCCGTGACCCGGCCGCCGTCGGGGACCGGGTCCAGCGGGACCTCCGGCGTCGGCTGGATCCGCGCCGCGAGCTCCGGCGCCACGGTGAGGGGCGCGGGCCAGATCGATCGTCCTCCCGTGCGGCCGCCGGGGAGCTGGGCCTGGTAGTCGGGCCAGTCCGGCAGCAGTCGCCACGAGAGCGGGCTGTGATCCTCGATCACCTGGGCGACGCGGGCCGCGTCGTGGACGAACGCGGTCGTGAGCGCGTCGTCGTAGTCGCCCCGGCCGAGCGCCCGCAGGTACTCCAGCGCGGCCGCGGGCGAGTCGTCGACCCCGGCGTCGATCGCGACCCGGCTGCACGGCAACCAAGCGACGCCACCGGAGATCGCGGTCGTGCCCCCGAGGTGCGGGGCCCGTTCGAGCACGGTGACCCGGGCGCCGTTCCGCGCCGCCGCGAGGGCGGCGGCGAGCGCCGCCGCTCCGCTGCCCACGACGACGACGTCATGGCTCACCGGTCCACCCCTCGTGCGCTCGCAGCCGGCAGTCGCGCCTGCACCACCGCCAGCAGCTGCGCGTCGCGCACCTTCGTGCCACTGCCGTTCATCGGGATCTCACCTTCGGCGAAGAACAGGACGTGGG
>BTUT01000428.1:0-3211 GCA_045862935.1 Acidimicrobiia bacterium | reverse complement strand
CTCCGACGAGGACCGCCGCGCCGCGGCGCGGATGATGGAGGTGTTCGCCGGGTTCCTGTCGCACACCGACCACCACCTCGGGCGCCTCTTCGACTTCCTGCGCGCGACCGGTGAGCTCGACCGCACGCTGGTCATCGTGCTCTCCGACAACGGGGCGAGCGCGGAAGGCGGACCCCACGGCACGTTCAACGAGAACTTCATCTTCAGCGGGCTCCCCCACGACGCGCCGCGCACCCTGGAGCTCCTCGACGAGCTCGGCGGCCCGAAGAGCTACGGCCACTACCCCTGGGGTTGGGCGCTCGCCGGCAACACGCCCTTCCAGCGCTGGAAGCGCGAGACCCACGAGGGCGGGATCGGCGATCCGCTCGTCGTGCGGGCACCCCACACCCCGGACCGAGGCGCGATCCGGCGTCAGTACACGCACGCGATCGACGTCGCGGCGACCATCCTCGAGTTCACCGGCACCGCGATGCCAACGGTGCTCAACGGGGTCGCCCAGGCGCCGCTGGCAGGAAGGAGCTTCCTCGCGTCGGTGGGCACCGGTGACGCGCCCGAGCACCGCCGTACGCAGTACTACGAGCAGTTCGGCTGCCGGGCGATCTACCACGACGGTTGGAAGGCGGTGTCGTTCCACCCGTTCTTCCCCTACCTGCCCGGCGAGGATCCGAACGCGCCGCACTCGGCCGACACCTGGGAGCTGTACCACGTCGCCGAGGACGCGTCCGAGTGCCGCGACCTCGCCGCAGCCCTCCCGGAGAAGCTGCGCGAGCTCCAGGACCGCTGGTTCGAGGAGGCCGGCCGCTTCGACGTGCTCCCGCTGAAGGCCGGCCGGGGCATGGCGGTCGGCCGCCCTCCGGTGCTCGGCGATCGGGACCGCGTGCCGCTGCGCCCCCACACGACGGCCATCCCCGAGCCGCTCGCCCCGAACACGAAGCTGCGGCCCCACCGGGTCGTCGTGGTCGCCGACGTCGATCCGGGCGCGCACGGGGTCCTCGTCGCGCAAGGTGGTCGGTTCGGCGGCTTCTCGCTGCACGTCATCGACGGCTGCCTCGAGTACGCCTACAACTTCGCGGGCGTCGAGACGCGGGCCGTCCGCAGCACGCCCCTTGCCTCGGGCCGCCACGTCCTCGGGGTCGAGGTGACGCCCAGCCCGGACGACGGCCCCACCGCGATGCGCGCCACACTGGTCGTCGACGGCCACGTGGGCGAGCCGGTCCTCATCCCGCGCACCACGCCGTTGCGGTTCACGCTCCACGGTGAGGGCTTGACCTGCGGCTACACCGACGGAACCCCCGTGTGCGACGGCTACGACCCGCCGTTCACCTACGCCGCGCCCATCCACGAGGCGTTCGTCGACACCTCCGGCGAGCCCGTCGTCGACGTCTACGCGGAGATCGAGCGCGCGTGGATCATCCAGTAGACATCCCAGTGGACAGTGGTGGACCGGTCCCGCACCGCGCTGGTCAACCCGGTGCCCGCACGACGCCACACCCCACCCGACCCGAGGAGCACCGATGGCCCTCCCGCTCGACGACCAGCTCGCGATCCAGGACCTCTACGCGCGGTACTGCCACGCGCTCGACGACGGTGACGGCGACGGCGTCGCGGCCTGCTTCACCCCGGACGGCACGCTCGACGCGAAGCTGGGTGACCCGGTCGTCGGCACCGAGGCGCTGACCACGTTCGTGGCCGGGGTCGTCCAGTTCGTGCCCGGCATCCGTCACCAGGTCACGAACGTGATGGTCACCGGCGAGGGCGACGCAGCCACCGGGCGCGCCTACCTCTACGCATACCGCGCGGGAGCGAACGGTCACGAGGTGATCATCACCGGGCGCTACCGGGACACCTTGCGCAAGGACGGGGGCACGTGGAGGTTCGTGCTCCGCACCATGGATCCCGACGCGCCCGCGGCGGCCTCGGCCTGACACCCCACGGGTCGCGTCCGCCGCGACCCAGCCGAACCTCACCGCCCGGAGCGTCGCCATCGACGGTCAGCGCATGCCGTACTCGTCCTTCCACCACTCGGCGCGGGCGAGCTCGTCCGGCGTGGCCCGGCGATCGCGGTCCTGGCCGAGGTCCTCGGGCGTCGGGCCGATGCGGTCGGCGATCGCGCGCAACGCTTCGACGTCGAACCCGTAGCAGCGCGCGGCGGTCTCTCCCAGCATGCGACGCGCGTCGTCGACCGGCACCTCGGCGAAGTCGGCGCGCAGCCGCGCCACCGTGTTCGGCCACGTCCCCTCCGGGTGGGGGTAGTCCGTCCCCCACATCACGCAGTCGGTACCGATCTGGTAGCGGCGCCGGATCTCCTCCTTCGACATCGTGGACGCGCCGATGAAGATGTTCTCCCCGAAGTACTCGGAAGGCAGCTTGGAGATGATGCCCTTCATGAGCGCGGCCATCTTCGCGGTGGTGTGTCCCCCACCGAAGTACTGGTCCCACTTCCACTTCAGGTCGGGAGCCCAGTACGCCGCCGACTCGGTGACCGCGAACCGCAGGTTCGGGAAGCGCTCGAACGCACCCGAGAACAGCAGGTGCGCGATCGGTCGGTACGCCCACCACGCGACCTCGGCGAGGTAGATGCCGATCTGATCGTTGTACTCCTCGCGGGGCGCCTCACCCGAGTGCGTGTGCACGACGAGACCGGTCTCCGCGCAGGCCGCCCACACCGGGTCGTAGACCCGATCGTTGTACGGAGGGTGGTCACGCCACAGGGTGGGGATCATGATCCCGCGGATCCCGGGGTGCGACGCCACCCACTCGATCTCTTCGACCGCGCGCGCGACGTCGTGCACGATCGGCACCAGCGCCACGCCGCCGCGTCGCTCGGGGCTGACCGCGCACAGCTCCACCAGGAAGCGGTTGTGGGCGCGCGCACCCGCGAACGCGAGCTCGGGATCGCGGATCTCGCCTGCGGACAGTCCCGCACCGAACGGCGGTGACTCCTTGCCCGTGATCGCATCGGAGTCCGCGAAGATCACCTCGGCGCACACGCCGTCGGCGTCGAGCTCCTTGTCGCGCTGCTCGGCGTCCCATGCGCCGCGGAGACCCTCCTCGTTGTGGGTCTCCCAGTTCATGATGTACTCGTAGTTCATCTTCAGCGCCTCGTCGCGCTGCGCGTGCCGCTCGGCGAGGAACTCCTCGAACGCCGGGTGGTACCTCTCCTCGAGGTACGGCCGGTAGCCCTCGCACGCCAGGCCGGCGTGGCAGTCGG
>BTUT01000427.1:0-3215 GCA_045862935.1 Acidimicrobiia bacterium | reverse complement strand
CCGAGGAGGCCCGCAAGGGCAAGCTCGACCCGGTCATCGGGCGCGACGAGGAGATCCGGCGCGTCATCCAGGTGCTCTCGCGCCGCACGAAGAACAACCCGGTGCTCATCGGCGAGCCCGGCGTGGGCAAGACCGCCATCGCCGAGGGGCTCGCGCGCCGGATCGTCGAGGGGGACGTCCCCGAGGGCCTGCGCAACAAGCGACTCATCGCGCTCGACATCGGGGCGATGGTGGCGGGGGCCAAGTACCGGGGTGAGTTCGAGGAGCGCCTCAAGGCGGTGCTGAAGGAGATCGTCGACTCGGAGGGCGAGATCGTCACCTTCGTCGACGAGCTGCACACCATCGTCGGCGCCGGCGGCGCCGAGGGCGCGGTCGACGCCGGCAACATGATCAAGCCGATGCTCGCCCGCGGCGAGCTGCGCATGGTCGGTGCCACCACGCTCGACGAGTTCCGCAAGTACGTCGAGAAGGACCCCGCGCTCGAGCGTCGCTTCCAGCAGGTGTACGTCGGCGAGCCGTCGGTGGAGGACACCATCTCGATCCTGCGCGGCCTCAAGGAGCGCTACGAGGTGCACCACGGCGTGCGCATCCAGGACGCCGCGCTCGTGGGCGCCGCCGTGCTCTCCGACCGCTACATCACCGGTCGCCAGCTCCCCGACAAGGCGATCGATCTCGTCGACGAGGCCGCGTCGCGCCTGCGCATCGAGATCGACTCCATGCCGTTCGAGATCGACGTCGTGGAGCGCCGCATCCGCCAGCTCGAGATCGAGAAGGCCGCGCTCGCCAAGGAGACCGACGAGCCGTCGAAGCAGCGTCTCGGCGCGCTGGAGTCCGAGCTCGCGGAGCTCGCCGAGGAGCGCGACGCGATGGTCGTGCACTGGCAGAACGAGAAGGACGCGATCGCCGAGATCCGCGCCCTCAAGGAGCAGCTCGAGGCCGCACGCACCGAGGCGGAGCGCGCCGAGCGCGACGGCAACCTCGAGCAGGCCGCGCAGCTGCGCTACGGCACGATGCGCGAGCTCGACGCGGAGATCGAGGCGCGCACCGTCCGCCTCGACGAGCTGCAGTCCGAGGTGCAGATGCTCAAGGAGGAGGTCGACGAAGAGGACGTCGCCGAGATCGTCTCGAAGTGGACCGGCATCCCCGTGAGCCGGCTCATGGAGGGCGAGATGGCGAAGCTCGTGCGCATGGAGGACGCGCTCCACGGGCGCGTCATCGGCCAGGACGACGCGGTGAGCGCGGTGTCGAACGCGATCCGGCGCTCGCGGGCAGGGCTGTCGGACCCCCACCGGCCGATCGGCTCCTTCCTGTTCCTCGGGCCGACCGGGGTGGGCAAGACCGAGCTCGCGCGCACGCTCGCCGACTTCCTCTTCGACGACGAGCGGGCCACCGTGCGCATCGACATGTCGGAGTACATGGAGAAGCACACCGTGTCGCGCCTCATCGGCGCGCCGCCGGGCTACGTGGGCTACGACGAGGGCGGCCAGCTCACCGAGGCGGTGCGACGCCGGCCGTACGCGGTCGTGCTGCTCGACGAGGTCGAGAAGGCGCACCCCGACGTGTTCAACGTGCTGCTCCAGCTCATGGACGACGGACGCCTCACCGACGGTCAGGGGCGCACGGTCGACTTCACCAACACCGTGCTGATCATGACCAGCAACCTGGGCAGCGGCGGCCCCGACGAGCTCGTGCTCAGCGCGGTGCGCAGCCACTTCAAGCCCGAGTTCCTCAACCGCATCGACGAGATCGTCGTGTTCCACCGGCTCGGGCGGGAGCACATCGCGCAGATCGTCGACCTCCAGGTCGACCACCTCCGCGCGCGGCTGGCCGAGCGGGGCCTCGGCCTCGACCTCACCGACGCCGCCCGCACGCACCTGGGCGAGGCGGGCTACGACCCCGACTTCGGGGCCCGCCCGCTGAAGCGGCTGCTCCAGCGGGAGGTGGCCGACCCGATCGCGCTCGGCGTGCTGAAGGGCGAGTACCACGACGGCGACATCGTGGTGGTCGACGCATCCCCCGACGGCGACCTGCGCTTCTCACGCCGCACCTCCGTCACCGTCTGACCGCACGACGTGCGTCCCACAGCCGCGCATGCGTGCTCCGGGGACGCACGTCAGCGGCGAGCCACGACGCGGGGGAGCGTTCGTCCCGGGGTGCGCGCCGCGGTCAAGATGCGAGCGTGTACGCGAAGGTCGAGCTCGGCACGGCCCTGGTGTTCGCCGGCGGCCTGGTGCTGTGGGGGCTGGCGTCGAGGCGCCTCACCCGGTGGAACGTGACCGGGCCGCTCGCCTTCCTGGTTCTCGGGCTGGTCACCGTCGAGCTCCTCGGCCTCGTCGAGGTGCGGGCGGGGAGTCGCGACGTGCGCGAGGTGGCCGAGATCGCGCTGGCCCTCGTGCTCTTCGGCGACGCCGCCCGGGTGAACACCCGCGCGCTCCGGCGCGACGCGGCCGTCCCCGCGCGACTCCTCGGCCTCGGGCTCCCGCTGACGATCGGCCTCGGGATCGCCGCGGCGCTCGTGTGCTTCGCCGACCTCGATCCCTGGCTGGCCGCGGTGATCGGGGCGACCCTCGCGCCCACCGACGCGGCGCTCGGCGCGACCGTCGTCGAGGACGAGCGCGTACCCAGCCGCATCCGCGGAGCCCTCAACGTGGAGAGCGGCCTCAACGACGGCCTCGTCGCGCCGGTCGTCACCTTCTTCGTGGTGGGTGCGATCGAGGCGACGAACGCCGTGGTGCACGATCACCTCGGCGAGGCCCTCGTCGACGTCGTCGGGGGCGTGGTCCTCGGCGTGGCGATCGGGGCCGTCGGGGGCTGGCTGCTCGAGCACGACCGGCGGACGGGCTGGGCGAGCGAGTCGTTCGCGCCCGTCGCCGTCCTCGGCCTCGCCGTCGTCGCCTTCGCGGGTGCGAAGGAGCTCGGCGTCAACGGCTTCGTGGCCGCCTTCGTGGGTGGGCTCGCCTTCGGAGCCGTCGGGCGCGCCACGGCGGCCCGGACCGAGGAGTCGATGCGCTTCGTGGCCCTCAGCGGTGAGATCCTGTCGTTGCTGCTGTGGTTCCTGTTCGGCGCCTTCCTCGTCGACGTGCTCGACGACGCACCGACGGGGATCGTGGTCTACGCGCTCCTCAGCCTCACGGTCGTACGCATGGTGCCCGTTGCGATCTCGATGTTCGGTTCGGGGCTGCACTCGTCGAGTGTGCTGTTCGTGGGCTGGTTCG
>BTUT01000426.1:0-3215 GCA_045862935.1 Acidimicrobiia bacterium | reverse complement strand
GGAAGCTGAGTCGCACGGGCACGCTCACGAGCGCGAAGCCGAGCATGCCGATGCCGAGGGTGAGGTAGCGGAAGGTCTTGACCTTCTTCAGTCGCGCCGCGACGGAGCTGAGGCGCACGGGGGGCTCGTCGTCGCGGTCGAGCACCTTCCCGAGCACCGCTTCCTGCTCGTTCTTGCCCCGAGCCGGCTCGTGGAGGAACAGCAGCGCGAGCGCGACGAACGCGGCCGGGATCGCGATCGCGACCATCGCCCAGCGCCACCCCTCGGTGCCGCTGACCTGTGCCGCAACCGCGCCCACGAAGAACGGACCGATGGCGAGGCCGAGCGGCCGGCCGAGGTTCTCGAACGCGAACATCCGCGTGCGGACACCGATCGGGTACTGGTCGGCGATCAGCGCGGGGGTGATGGGGATCTTCGCCGCCGCGCCGAAACCGGACGCGGCCCGCGCGAACCCGAGGGAGATCGGGTTGGCCACCAGCCCGGTGACCGCGATCGCCGCCGACCACCAGAGGGTGGCCGCGGCGAGGATCTTCGTGCGGAGGTAGCGGTCGGCGAGCCACGCGAAGGGCAGCGTGGACAGGACGAGCACCACGCCACCGACCGAGCTCAGGCCCTGGAGCGTGGTCTTCGAGACGTCGAGCGACTCCCGCACGTCGGGGGCGAGCACCTGGAGCGCCACCTGGTCGAACGTCTCGATGATGTTCACCAGGAGCAGGGTGACGATCATCGCGATGCCGCCGATCCGCAGGCCCTCGCGGATCGGCATCAGGTCGCCACCGACACCCGGCAGGAGGTCGTCGGGCAGGAGCTCGCCGGCTTCGGCGGCCGCCTGGGCTTCGCGGCGCGCCTCTTCCTCGGCGACGACGACGGCGGTCAGGACCGACGCCGCGCTCCCCGACGCGGCATCGGTGGTGGTCTCTTCGGGCATCGGCCGCGTCCCCCCTCGATGTTGCGCGACCCACCGACGGTGAGGCGGGAAACGTAGCAAACTGAAACGGGTTCTCGTCGGGTCGAGCCATGAGTCCGGATCAGGGCTCCACGGCATCTCCACGGCATGGGGATGCACTAGCGTGCGGGCACCGCGCGCGACGCGGCGCTCCGAGGGGGGGACCGAATGCGCCGCACACCGTGGACGCGTACGCCCGGGCGGCTGATCGCCGCGGTCGCCGCGATCGGGATCACGAGCTTCACGCTCTCAGCCGCGCCGGCGTCGGCCGCGACCCGATCCGCCGAGGTCCAGGGGGTCACCGACGACGAGATCGTCGTCGCCGCGGTCGTCGCCGACCTCGACACGTTGCGGAGCAAGGGGCTCATCGCGCAGCCCAAGCTCACGGTCGGCAACCTGGTGAAGAACTGGCAGATCTACTTCGACGAGGTCGGTCCCATCGGGGGTCGGAAGGTCCGCGTGGAGCCGGTGGTGTGGGACCCGCTCGACTCGACGTCCTACGACCGGGCCTGCACCCGGATCACCCAGGACCTGAAGCCGTTCGTCGCGCTCAACAGCGCGGGGTACCGACAGAGCTCGGTGCCCTGCATCACGGTCGACGGCCAGACGCCCCTGCTGATCGGCGACCCGATGTACTCCGGGTTGCTGAAGGCGTCGGGCAACCGGCTGTTCTCGCTCCCGCCGCCCTCCGACGTCTCGGGCACCACGACCGCCGACGTGATCGCCAAGGCCCAGCTCGTGTCCAAGACCGCGAAGATCGGGATCCTGTCGGCCAACGACATCGGCATCAAGGCGGGCGGCGACGCGCTCGAGGCCCAGCTGAAGGAGAACGGCTACGACGTCGTGAAGAAGATCGAGGTCAACACGTTGGCCGCCGACGCCGCGGCGACGAACCGCGAGTCCGCGGCCGCGGTCGAGACCTTCAAGTCCGCGGGGGTGGACACCGTCTTCGTGGGCATCCAGTTCACGAACAGCCAGGGCTACTTCCAGGAGCTGCAACGGTCCGGTGCCGGCCTGAAGACCTTCATCCTCGACGACGCGGCATCGATGTGCTCGATCTTCGCCGCGAGCCGGATCCCGGTCGAGGCCGCGGGCACGCCGTGCGTCACCGCGTTCGACACGCGGGCGTTGCCCACGAAGGACGGCGTGAAGCAGGACTCCGAGTTCGAGGCGGAATGTCGTGAGGTGTTCGACACCGGCTTCGGCGTCCAGTCGCAGCCAGGTGTGCCGTCGGGCGACGTGACTGCCGGAGGCGTCGTCTACGTCGAGGACATGCGCCCCGACTACTGCACGATCATGAGCGTCCTCATCCCGGCGATGAAGAAGGCCGGCAAGAAGATGACCTGGGACCGGGTCGCCAGGAACATGGAGGCGATCACGTCGGCGCCCGCGGCGTACCTCTCCGACGGTGAGGGCGGCTTCTCGAAGAAGAAGCACTACTTCGCCACCGACGTGCACCTCGTGACCCTCAACCCCGCGAACGCGCAGACGCCCAAGGGCGCGAACGGGCTGTTCAACGGGTGTCCGGCGCCGGTGAACTGCTGGGTCCCCCAGCTCGTCGGCGGCCAGGAGTGGTTCCCGATCAGAGCGGGCTGAATCCGCCCGAACTGAAGATTCGTCTCGCGTCGTCGCTACCCTCTCGCCGCCGCCGAGGGCGGCGAGACGACGCGCGCCGGCCAGGCGCGCGTTCGCTTCCGACCGAGAGAAGGGGAAGACATGCTCCGCACGCCGATCCGTGCCAGTGTGATCCTGGCCGTGGCTGCCCTCGCCGCGGGAGCGCTGGCGGTGCCCTCGGGCGCAGCCACCCGCAGCGCGGCGCCGGGGGTGACCGACGACGAGATCACGATCGTCGCGATGGTCGCCGACCTCGACGGCCTGCGTTCGAAGGGCCTCATCCGCCAGCCCAAGCTCACCACGGGCAACCTCCTGAAGCGGTGGCAGAGCTACGCGGACGCGTACGGACCGGTCAACGGCCGCAAGGTGGTCGTGAAGGGGGTCACGTGGGACCCCATCGACCCCACCACCTACGACAAGGCCTGCACCACGGTCACCCAGGACGTGAAGCCGTTCCTCGTGGTGAACGGCAACGGCTACCGCCAGAGCTCGGTGCCGTGTCTCACGATCGACAACAACACGCCGATGATCATCGGCGACCCGATGTACACCGACCTGCTCAAGAAGTCGGGCGACAACCTGTTCTCGCTCTTCCCTCCGTCGGACGTGGCGGGCGCGACGACCGCCGACGTGGTCGCCAAGCAGAAGCTCGTGC
>BTUT01000425.1:0-3216 GCA_045862935.1 Acidimicrobiia bacterium | reverse complement strand
GTTGGCGTCCTCGTCGAACCGACCCACGTCACCCGTGTGCAGCCAACCGCCGGCACACGCCGCGGCCGTGGCCTCGGGGTCCTCCCAGTAGCCGACCATCACCTGCTCGGCCCGCACGACGATCTCACCGGCCTCGCCCGCGGGGAGCGGCCGGTCGCCGGAGCCCACGACCCGCACCTCGACCGCGCGTGGCGGCTTCCCCGCCGTCCGCAGCAGCGCCTCGTCGCCACCCAGGCCGCGGCGGTGGGCGCCGACGTCGAGGAACACCGCGTTGCCGGCGAGCTCCGTCATCCCGTAGCCCTGGGTGAAGTCGACGCCCAGGACGTCGTGCGCGCGCCGGAGCAGGGCCGTGGGCATGGGCGCGGCACCATAGGCGACGAGACGCAGCGTCTCGAGCTCCCCGCGATGCGCCGGGTGCTCGTCGAGATGCTCGAGGAGCGCGTGGAGCATCGTGGCGGCGAGCGAGGCGCTCGTGACCCGGTGCCGAGCCACCACCTCGACGAACCCGGCGGGATCGAACCGGGGCACGAGCACGACCGGCCGGCCGCGGGCGTGATGGTGGATCACGTTGTAGCCCGCGATGTGGCAGAGCGGGAACGGGAGCAGGTACACGTCGTCGGGTGCGATCACACGGCACTCGTCGGTGGCCCGCACCGCGGCGAGAACGTTGCGGTGCGTGAGGACCGCACCCTTCGACTGGCCGGTGGTCCCCGAGGTGTAGATGATCCACGCGGGGTCTTCGTCCCCGGGCTGCACGGCGACCTCGTGGGCCGCGGGGTCGGTCGAGGCGAGCCTGCGCTCCCAGTCGTGCCGGTCGATCACCGGGGACGCCGATGCCTGCCGCGCCGCTCGTGAGGCCGTCCCCGTGGTCGTCGCCGGTCCGTCCGCCGCCGGCCAACCGATCCGGTCGATCTCGGCGCGCGGTCCGATGAGCACGGTCGCTCCCGAGCGAGCGAGGACGGAGCGCAGCTCCGGTGCGGCGAGACGGTGGTTGCCGAAGACGAGGATCCGCCCCGCCCGCGGCACGCCGTAGTACGCATCGACCCACGACCGGTGGTTCTCCCCCACCACCGCGACGCGCGCGCCCGCAGCGGTCGCGGTGCTCACGATCGCCGCGGTGCGCTGCACCCGATCGTCGAGTTGGGCGAAGGTCAGCTCCCCCTCGTGGTCGATCAGTGCCGGCGCCTCGGGCCGGTCCGCGGCCGCGCGCGCGAGCACGTCGTGGAGACGTGCGCCTCGCGTCCACTCGAGTGGCTGCTCCCGGCTCACCCCCGCACCATGCCACAGGTCACCATCGCCGGCTCCCGGCACGGGCAAGGGGTGCCGGCGCGCGAGCCCCGAGCCGTGGCCCGAAGCGCTCGGATCACCCGGCGGCACGCAGCCGGTCGACCCCGCGGGTGAAGAGCGCGACGAGCGCGTCGACCGTGGCGTCGGAGGCACCGCCGGAGAGCGCGTCGCGGCCGACGAGTGCACCGAAGGGCGCGTTCCAGAACGCCGGATCGCCCGGACGGTCCGCGGTCCGCGGGCCCACGTACGCGTACGGCCCGTCGTGGAAGTGGTCCCCGGTCGAGACCCCGAGGTTCACGCGCGCGAGCCCGGCATCGACGTCGCACGCGAGGTCGAAGTGCTCGGGCCACAGCTGCACGGTGGTGGGGGTCGCGATGTCGCCGAGGTCTGCCGTCACGCGGTCGAGCGCACGAGCGCCGGCGTGCAGCCACTCCGCCAGCACCGCCGCGCTCTCGGACGAGACCCGCAACGGTGCCTCCGCGTCGCCGATCGGCGGCGTGTCCCGCCCGACGGTGAACGCGGCGTCGAGATCGGCCCCGGCGAACGCGGCGAGCGCGGCCAGCGACGACCCGTCGATCGGGTGCAGGGCGACCCGGGCGTCGTCGTCCTGGGTCTCGCGGACGAGGACGGTCCCCGCGACCCGCAGCACCGTGGGAGCCCCGCCGCGACCGTCGCCCCCGCCGAACACCGGGGTGCCGAACCCGCCCGGCGTGGCCCGCAAGCCGAAGCGCCCCGTGGCGACGCTGCGGGCCCGCCCGAGCACATGGGCCGCCACCCGGTGCAGCGCGGCGCGCGTCGAGACGTAGTTCTCGGGCAGCTCGTGTCGGTCACGGATCGCGGCCATGCCCGGGCGCTCCGGTCAGGCCTCTCGCAGCACGCGGCGCAGGATCTTGCCCGAGGGCGACTTGGGGATCGTGTCCACCAGCTCGACCTGACGGATCTGCTTGTAGGTCGCCACGTGCGCCGCCACGTGCGCCTGGAGGACGTCGGCCGTGGCCTGCGCGCCGGGCTTCAGCACGACGAACGCCTTCGGGATCTCTCCCGCCTCGTCGTCGGGCACGCCGATCACCGCGGCGTCGGCCACCGCGGGGTGCGTGAGGAGCAGGCCCTCGAGCTCCGCGGGCGGCACCTGGAAGCCCTTCACCTTGATGAGCTCCTTGAGTCGGTCCACCACGAACCAGTAGCCGTCGGGCTCCACGTGGCCGATGTCTCCCGTGTGGAGCCAGCCGTCCGTGTCGATGGTGTCGGCGGTGGCGGCCGGGTTGTTGAGGTAGCCCGCCATCGCCTGCGGACCCCGGATCCAGATCTCGCCGTCCTCGTCGACGCCCCGGTCCTCGCCGCTGACGGGATCGACGACCCGTGCCTCGGTGTTCGCGACCAGGGTCCCGATCGATCCCGGCCGCAAGGCTTCGAACGAGCATGCGTGCGACACGGGGCTCAGCTCGGTCATGCCGTAGCCCTGCACGACGGGCACCCCGATCCGCGCGGCGGCCTCGACGGCGAGTTCGGGACCGAGCGGCGCGGCGCCGGAGAGCACCGAGCGCACCGACGACAGGTCGTAGTCGTCGACCACGGGGTGCTTGGCCAGGGCCAGGATGATCGGCGGGACCAGGTACAGCCGCGTGGCCCGGTGGGTCTGCACGAGACCGAGGAACTCCTCGAGATCGAAGCGCGGCATCGTGACGAGCGTGGCGCCCCGGCGGAGGCCGTCGTTCATGATCACGTGCATGCCGTAGATGTGGAAGAACGGCAGCACGGCCACGTACACCTCGTCGTCGCCGACACCGCCGAGGTGGTCCTCGATCTGCGCGAGGTTCGCGACGAGGTTGCGGTGGGTGAGCATGACCCCCTTGGGCAGCCCGGTCGTGCCGCTCGAGTACGGGAGGGCGACCACGTCGTCGGGGGCCACGGGCACCTGGTCGATCGGGT
>BTUT01000424.1:0-3260 GCA_045862935.1 Acidimicrobiia bacterium | reverse complement strand
TCATCCCGGTCTTCTCGAGCGCGTACGCGGTGGCGGGGATCGGTGCGGTGAGCATGAGGACCGGGTCGTCGCCACGCACGCTGAGGTGGTGGATGCGGGCACGCGGGGTGACCCCGAGGTCCTTCACCGCGCGCTCCGACATCACGAGCAGCGCGGCGGCGCCGTCGGAGATCTGCGACGCGACCGCGGCGGTGATCCGGCCACCCTCGACGAGCGTGGGGAGCTGCGCCATCTTCTCGAGCGAGGTGCCGCGCCGGGGACCCTCGTCGACCGATGCGTCGCCGAGCGGCACGATCTCGCGCTCGAAGCGCGCCTCGTCGATCGCCCGGATCGCGCGCTCGTGGCTCTCGAGCGCGAACTCCTCCATGGCCTCGCGCGAGATGTCCCACTTCTCGCAGATGAGCTCCGAGCCCCGGAACTGCGAGATCTCCTGCGTGCCGTAGCGCGCGACCCAGCCCTCGGAGCCCGAGAACGGGTCGGCGAACCCGAACGGCTCCGCGGCGGTGAGGGCGGCCGCGATCGGGATCATGCTCATGTTCTGCACCCCGCCCGCGACCACCACGTCCTGGGTGCCGCTCATCACGCCCTGCGCCGCGAAGTGCACCGCCTGCTGCGACGAGCCGCACTGCCGGTCGACGGTGGTGCCGGGGATGGCCTCGGGCAGGCCGGCCGCCAGCCAGCACGTGCGCGCGACGTCGCCCGCTTGCGGACCGAGCTGGTCGACGCAGCCGAACACCACGTCCTCCACGACCATCGGGTCGAGGTCGTTGCGCTCCACGATCGCCTTCAGGACGTGCGCCCCGAGGTCGGCCGGGTGCACCTGGCTCAGGCCCCCACCCCGCTTCCCCACCGGGGTGCGGACCGCGTCGACGATGTAGGCCTCGGGCATGGTCGTTCCTCTCTTCGGGTCTTCGGGGTCGAGTCGTGGGCACGAGCGAGGGTGAACGGTGCTCGTGCGGCTCCTACAGGATCGCGCGTCCCACGCGGGCCCGGTGCCAGGCGGCGTCGCCCCAGCCCGAGGCGAGGGCCCAGGCCCGCTTCATGAACAGGTGGAGGTCGTACTCGAACGAGTAGCCCATCGCGCCGTGGCACTGGAGCGCCTTGGCGGCGGTGAGCGTGGCCGCGTCGGAGGCGAGCGCCTTCGCCATCGAGACGTGGACCGGCGCGTCCGGGTCCCCCTCGGAGATCGACCATGCCGCGCGGTACACGAGCGGGCGGGCGAACTCGATCGCGATGCGGGCGTCGGCGAGATGGTGCTTCACGGCCTGGAAGCTGCCGATCGGGACGCCGAACTGCTCGCGCTCGCTCACGTACTCGACCGTCAGGTCGAGCATCCGGCGCGCGAGGCCGACGAGCTGGGCCGCGGTGCCGAGCACCCCGCGGTCGAACGCCGCGGCGAGCGTGTCGGCGTCGCCGATCGGCTCCGCCCGCTCCCACTCGATCCACGCGAGGCGGCGGGTGCCGTCGACGCTCGTCGCGGGGGTGAGGTCGACGGCCGCGCGCGGCACGCGAACGAGCGCGTCGTCCTCCTCGACGAGGATGGCGTCGGCCGCCCCGGCGTACGGGACATAGGGCATGCCGCCCAGCGCGGCCGTCACGAGCTGCTCACCCGCGGCCGCCGCGCTCGGGTCGGCGAGCGCGGGCACCGCGACCATCACGTGCTCCACGAACGGCTCGGGGAGCGCGGCGTAGCCCGTCTCCTCGGCGATGAGCACGAGGTCGAGCACGCTGAGGCCGAGACCGCCGCTCGCCTCGGCGGCGGCCGCGCCGAGCACTCCCATCTCCGCGAGCGCAGCCCACGCCGCGCCGCTGCGACCGTCCTCGTTGTCCCACGCGGCGCGCACGACGCTCGGCGGGCACTCGTTCGCGAGCAGGTCGCGCACCGCGTCCCGGAAGGCGAGCTGGTCCTCGGTGAAGGCGAAGCGCATGGCGGCGTGATCCTGGTCTGATCAGCGGCGGGGCAGGCCCAGCACGCGCTCGGCGATGACGTTGCGCTGGATCTCGTTGGTCCCCGCGTAGATCGGGCCCGAGAGCGCGAACTGGTAGCCCTTCATCCAGGGGTTGTCGTCGACCTCGGCGAGCGGGCCCAGCAGACCGAGCGCAGCCTCGTGGATCCGCACGTCGAGATCCGACCAGAAGACCTTGGTCATGCTCGACTCCGACCCGAGGCTCTCACCCTCGGTCATGCGGGTGACGGTGAGGAAGGTCTGCCAGCGGTAGGCGTCGGCGTCGATGACGGCCCGGACCACCGCGTCGCGCAGCGTCGGATCGGTCTCGTCGGTGGCACCGGCGGCCGCGGTGTCGCGGTACAGCTCCACCAGGCGGTCGGCGGCAGCCATGAACCGACCCGGGCTGCGGAGGGTGAGCCCGCGCTCCACGCTCGTGGTCGCCATCGCGACCGACCACCCCTGGTGGACCTCGCCGAGCACCGCGTCGTCGGCCACGAACACGTCGTCGAGGAACACCTCGGCGAAGCCCTCGTCGCCGTCGAGGCGACCGAAGCCCCGCACGGTCACCCCGTCCGCGTCGAGCGGCACGAGGAAGTAGGTGAGCCCTCGGTGGCGTTGCGCCTCGGGATCGGAGCGGAACAGCCCGAAGAGGTGCGTGCAGAATGCCCCGCGGGTGGTCCAGGTCTTCTGGCCCGACAGGCGCCAGCCCCCGGCGGCGTCGTCGCGCACCGCCCGGCTCTGGATCCCGGCGAGGTCGCTCCCGGCGCCGGGTTCCGACCAGCCCTGGCACCACAGGTCGTCGCCCCGGGCCATGCGGGGGAGGATGTGGTCCTTCTGCGCGGGCGTGCCGAACTCGAAGACGGTGGGGGCGAGGAGGAAGATCCCGTTCTGGGTGACCCGCTGCGGCCCGCCGGCCCGGTAGTACTCCTCCTCGAAGATGAGCCACTCCATGGGTGACGCGTCGCGCCCGCCGTACTGCTCGGGCCACGACACGACGGCGTAGCGGGCGTCGAAGAGCGCCCGCTCCCAGTCGAGGTGGAGCGCGAAGCCCTCGCGGGTGTCACCCGAGGGCAGGCCGTGGGGCACGTTGGCCCCGAGCCACGCCCGGCACTCGCCGCGGAAGCGCTCCTCCTGCTCGGTGAACCGCAGGTCCATGCGCGGCGACGCTACCCCCGCCCGAGCACCCCGACGCAACCGACCCTCCGACGATGCGTGGTGGGTGCCGATACAGTCCGCACCGTGGATCTGGGACTGGGGGGGCGAGTTGCCGTGGTGACGGGCGGCAGCCAGGGGATCGGGCGCGAGATCGCG
>BTUT01000423.1:0-3283 GCA_045862935.1 Acidimicrobiia bacterium | reverse complement strand
AGGCGACCGTCGACGATCCGGCCGATGTCGCCCATGCGCAGCCATCGGTGCGGCCAGAACGTCGCCTCCGTCGCGTCCGGACGCCGCCAGTAGCCCGGCATGATCATCGGCCCCCGGAGGCACACCTCGCCCTCCTCGCCGTCGGCGAGCGCGTTGCCGGCGTCGTCGCGGATCTCGAGCTCCGCCGTGGGATGGGGCCGCCCGACGGAGTCCGGATGCGCGTCGTACTCGGCGCCGCTGTTGGAGGTTCCCAGCGCGGCGGATTCGGTCGAGCCGTATCCGATCGCCATCGCGAAGCGCAGGTGGGGGATCACCTCCGTCGCGCGGGCCTGCAGCGCGGGGGCGATCGGCGAGCCACCCCCACCGAGCGTGCGCAGGGAGGAGAGGTCGTAGCGCTCGATGTCGGGATGGTGCACGACCCGGTGCAGCACCGTCCCGGTGAAGCCCCAGGCGGTGACGCGCTCGGAGGCGATCACCCGCATCGCGATCACCGGGTCGAACCGACCGGTCAGCCACACGGTCCGGAGCCCGGTGGCGATCGCCATGACCGCGGCCGCGTGGAGACCCGAGACGTGGAAGAGCGGACTGGTGACCATCGAGCAGTTCGGCAGCGGGGGTGGCGCATCCGGCGCCGCGGGCGGCGCGAGCATCATCGACCGCGCGCCGTTGAAGAAGGTGGCAGTGAGGAACGAGATCACGTTGCGGTGCGTGTTGACCGCGCCCTTCGGCCGACCGGTGGTGCCGCTCGTGTAGAGGATCACCGCCGCATCGTCCTCGGCGATCGGCGTCTCGGGCAGGTCGGCGCCGGGATGTGCGTGCCAGAGCGCGTCGAAGCCCGACTCCACCTCCACGACCGGGACCCCCGGGTCGCGCCCTTCGAGCCGGGCCAGGCGGCGCGCGTCGGCGACGAGGAGCTTCGGATCGCAGTCGTCGAGGCCGTAGCGGATCTCCGGATCCGTCCACCAGCCGTTGAGGCCCACGGCGATCGCTCCGAGGCTCACCGCCGCCCAGAACGCCACGATCCATTCGGGCCCGTTCGCCCCGAGGATCGCGACGCGGTCACCCGGGCCCACCCCGTACTCGACCCGCATGACCTCGGCGGTCGACGCGACCCGCCGGAGGTGATCGGCGAAGGTGAACCGCCGGAACGCCTCACCGTCGTCGGTGAAGCCGGCGTACTCCGCATCCCCGAAGCCCGCCGAGGCCACGAGGATCTCGCGCAGCGAGCGGGAACGGTTCCTCATGACCTGCGTCGGCTCGCCGAGCACGTCCTCGACCACGACCTCGAACATGCCGCCCGGCCCGATGAGCTGCTCCTCGATCCGCCGGACCTCGTCGGGCACGTCGGACGGCAGGGGCCGCGTCCTCACGCGAGCGTCGGCTCCGCCAGCGCGGGCGCGAGCCGCGCCACCAGATCGCGGATCTCGCGGGCACAGGCCTCGAACACCTCGAGCTCGCCACCCGCGGGATCGTCGACGTCCTCCCAGTCCTCGAGGGCGATCGACTCGAGACCCAGCGAAGCCACCCGTGCGCCGAGCGTCTCGGTCCCGGAGGGGAGGTCTCGCACCAGCCGTCGCAGCGTGGCGGTGCGGGCGGCGGCGCCGGGGTGGGTGCGCCGGACGTACTCCACGTGCTCACGCGCGAGCCCCACCACGAGGTCCGCGGTGTCCACGTGCTCCTCGCGCAGCTGGAGGCTCCGGTGCATCGGCGGGACGACGTCGACCCCGGTGAGCGCGTCACGCGTCCGCCAGCTCATCGGCATGCCCTCGACCACGTGCGTCCCCGCGGTGGTGATCGTGACCTGCTCCACGTCCGCGTCCTCGACGTGCGCCGCGAGGATCGCCCCGGCCATCACCGAGCGCGCGGCGTTGCCGGTGCAGAGGAAGACGATGTGGGGCGGGGTCACGGCATCGGCCACCGGATCGGTCGTCGCGCTCGCCGCCGGGTCAGCCGCCGCATCGGCCGCCGGACGCGGTCCGGCGGGGTCACCCATCGAGCTCGTCACGGCGACGGACCCTACCCGGCCTCTCGCGGCCGGTTGGACGTAGCATCCGGCGCGTGACGAGCGGGGTGGACGCGGCGGATCCCGCCACGCGCTCGCCGCTCTTCGGGCTGCGGGCCGTGATCCTGCCCTTCCTCGTGTCCCGGCTGATCGCCGACGCGCTCATCCTGACCTTGGCCCTCGCCCGGTCCGCGCCGGTCCGGCTCGCACCCGTCACGCCACCGTTCGCCGGCTTCGCGAAGTGGGACGGCACCTGGTACACCGCCATCGCCGAGCACGGCTACTTCCTCGACTACGTGCCCGGCACGGAGTCGCCCTGGCCCTTCTTCCCGCTCCTTCCCGGCGTCATCCGGGTGCTGCACTGGCTCGGTCCGTCGCCCGCGCTCAGCGGGGTGCTGGTGAACCACGCCGCGTTCCTCCTCGGGCTCGCGGGCCTCTACCGGATCGCGCGCCGCCACTTCAGCCCCCGGGCGGCCAAGCTCGGCGTGTGGGCGATGGCGCTGTTCCCCGCGTCGCTGATGTTCTCGATGGTCTACCCGTCGGCGATCTTCTTCGCGGCGTCGGTCTGGGCCTTCGACTTCGTGGAGGACCGGCACGACGTCGCGGCCGGGCTCACGACGCTCGCCGCGGTGATGGTGCGCCCCAACGGCTTCCTCATGGCGATCGCGCTCGCCTTCGCGCTCCGGTGGGACCTCCGGCGTGTGCTCATCGCCTGCGGCCCGGCGGCCCTCGCGTTCGGCGCGTGGTTGGTGTACAACCTCGACCGCACCGGCGACGCGTTGACGTTCTTCCGGGCCAAGGACGGGTGGCCCGAGATCGACCTCGTCGACTTCGTGCTGCGCGACCGCAAGATCGCGATCCCCCACGTCCTCCTCGCCGCCGTGGCGGTGACCGCGCTGGTGATCGTGTGGCGCCGGCTCCCCCGGTCGTGGCTCGTGCTGACGGCGCTCTACCTCGTCGTGCCCCTCGCCACGGGCATGGTCGGTCTCGGGCGGTACGCGGGCGAGGTGTTCCCGCCGTTCGTGGCCGCCGGGGAGATCCTCGGACGCTGGCCCCGGTCGCTCGTGATCACGACCTTCGGGCTGTGTGTGCTCGCGCAGGGCGTGGCCGCGTACTGGGTGATCCACCTCGAGTACCTGCCCTGACGGGCTCGCCTCACGCGCACGCCTCGACGGGTTCGCCACGACGGGCCCGCCTCGCTGGGTTCGCCTCGCTCCGAGCGCCACTCGCGTGTCACGAGGACTCGTCGAAGCCCTCGCCCCGGTGCGCGTCCAGGTGGTG